>CAYRHC010000231.1:0-2631 GCA_964423935.1 uncultured Bacteroidales bacterium
CATGGCACCTTCCTGGGTGCGGAAAGCCACCAGTTGGTCGATGGCGGCCTCTACCAAAGCCCAAACTTGGGGCCATTCATCGTCGGGCAACTCGAAGCTTTCGCCTTGCAGCACGCCCGGTATACGCAGCAGGTTGGTCCAAACGCTGGCTGCATCGAGAGGCAGGCCCAGTTGGCGCGAGGCTTCCTGCAGCTCGTTGTAGTAGCTTTGCAGCAAGCTCTGGTTGATGTGGCCGGTATTCTGTTCACCGATGCTCTCGGTGTAAAGCGCAAAATCCACCTTGCCTCTTTCCAAGCGACGCAGTATTTCGGTGCGGATATCATTGTCCTTGTCTTTATAATAGGGCGAAATGCGCGTACTCAAATCGAGCTGTTTGCTGTTGAGCGAACGAATTTCGGCCGTCACCTTCTTTCCGTTAATTTCGGCCTGGGCTTTGCCATAGCCAGTCATGGATAGTATCATTGTTGTGCGTCTTGTTTACGTATCTGTACACGGCGTATCTTGCCGCTGATGGTTTTGGGCAGCTCGTCGACGAATTCCACCACACGCGGGTACTTGTAGGGAGCGGTGGTCTTCTTGACATGGTTCTGTATCTCCTTGATGAGCGCCTCCTTGTCGGCATCTTTGTATTCCTTGGCAAGCACGATGGTTGCCTTTACCACCTGGCCGCGTATTTCGTCGGGTACGCCGGTGATGGCACATTCCACTACGGCTGGGTGCGTCATGAGCGCGCTCTCCACTTCGAACGGCCCGATACGGTAGCCCGAACTCTTGATAACGTCGTCGGTGCGGCCAACAAACCAGAAGTAACCGTCCTGGTCGCGCCAGGCCACGTCGCCCGTATGATAGACATTGTCGTGGTAGACCTCGTCGGTTTTCTGTGGGTCACGGTAATAGCCCTTGAACAGACCGTAAGGCTTGCGCTTGTCGGTGAGCAGCACGATCTCACCCTGTTCGCCGTCTTCGGCCTCGCGTCCGTCGGCAGTGAGCAGCGTCATGTCGTAGGCGGGGTTGGGCACGCCCATCGAGCCAGGCTTGGGTTCCATCCAAGGGAAGGTGCCGATGGTCATGCAGGTCTCGGTCTGGCCGAAGCCTTCGCGCATCTTGATGCCTGTTGATTTATAGAAGCTTTCGTACACCGAAGGGTTGAGCGGCTCGCCGGCGATGGTGCAGTATTGCAGGCTGCTCAGGTCGTAGCGGCTCAGGTCTTCACGTATCATAAAGCGGTAAATGGTGGGCGGTGCGCAGAACGAGGTGATGTGGTATTTCTCTATCATGGACAGAATGTCGGCGGCAGCGAACTTCTCGTGGTCGTACACAAAGACGCAGGCACCCACGAACCACTGGCCGTAGAGCTTGCCCCAGACGGCTTTGCCCCAGCCCGTATCGGCAACGGTCAGGTGCAGGCTGTTCTCGTTGAGGTTGTGCCAGTATTTGGCTGTGACGATGTGTCCGATGGGGTAGGTGAAGTCGTGTGCCACCATTTTGGGCTGTCCGCTGGTGCCGGAAGTGAAGTACATAATGCAGAGGTCATCGTTGTTGTTCACAAAGGCGGGACGCACAAAGGCGGGTGCCTTTTCCATGCCTTGCTGGAAGTTTTCCCAGCCTTGCGGATATTCGGGGCCTACCGAAACGGTGAGTTCCAGACTGGGCGATTCGCTGCGCGCAGCCTCGATATGTTGCAGAATCTCGTTCTCGCCGGCAGCCACTATCATCTTGATATCGGCGGCGTTGTTGCGGTAAACGATGTCTTTTTTGGTGAGCAGATGGGTGGCGGGAATCACCACAGCACCTATCTTGTGCAGGGCCAGAATGGAGAACCAGAACTCGACGCGGCGCTTGAGGATGAGCATCACCTTGTCGCCGGGCTTGATGCCCAAGGTCTGGAAATAAGAGGCGGTTTGGTCGCTGTAATGCTTGATGTCGGCGAAGCTGTATTCGCGATGTTCGCCCTTGTCGTTGGTCCAAATCAGGGCCTTCTTGTCGGGGGCGAGGGCCGCCCATTCGTCTACGACATCGTAACTGAAGTTGAAGTTTTCGGGAACGTTGAACTCCAGATGCTGGCGGAAATCTTCCATAGAGGAAAACTCCACCTGTTTCAAGAATCTATCTAAGATCATTTCCTTCTAAATATGTTGGCAGGAAACTCAGATGATGATGGCGAAAAACTTGACAGGCTTGCCGTTCAGCGCTTTCATGGCGTGTGGCAGGCTGGCGTCGAAATAGATGCTGTCGCCTTCGTTCAAGGTGAGTTCCTTGCCGTCGATGATGAGTAAAAGACTGCCTTCCAGTACCATATTGAATTCCTGGTCGGCGTGGGTGTTTAAATGTAATTGATGGTTAGGGGTATCGTTAGGCTCTACCGTCACGATAAAGGGATCGGCTTTGGCATCCTTGAAACCCATGGCGAGGGCCTGGTATTTGTAGGCTTTGCGGCGTTCCACGGAGACACCTTTGTCTTTGCGTGTCAGGTAGTAGCGGCTCATATAGGCCTGGTCGCCCGAAAGCAGTTCCGAAGGCTGTACCTTGAAGTAATCGGCAAAATGACAAAGAAAACTCATGGGAATGTCCACTGTCCCGCTCTCGTAAGAGGCGTATTCCGCCTCGCTGATACCGCAGGCTTGGGCCACT
>CAYRHC010000232.1:0-2612 GCA_964423935.1 uncultured Bacteroidales bacterium
TTCAGCACTTCGTAAGTGGCCACCGTATCGGCCTGGGCACCGTGTGCGCCTTCCAAATCCTTGCCACAGTAAAACTTGTAGGCGGCGCTGAGCGTACGTTGCTCCATCTTGTGGTAAATAACTTGAACATCCACCATCTTGCGGTTGCTCAAATCGATGTCCACCCCGTTGCGCAAGAATTCTTCGGCCAGCAAAGGAATGTCAAAACGATTGGAATTGAAGCCGGCCAAATCGCAACCCTTGATGTCGTTAGCAATCTCCTGTCCTATTTCCTTGAAGGTGGGGCAATCGGCCACGTCTTCGTCGGTGATATGGTGCACGGCGGTAGCGGCAGGCGGAATGGGCATACCTGGATTGACGCGGTATACCTTGCATTCTTCTTTGCCTTTGGGCGATATTTTCAGGTAGGAAATTTCCACGATACGGTCGGTGATGACGTTCGTACCGGTGGTTTCCAAATTGAAAAAGACGATGGGATTTTTGAGATTCAGATTCATAATCAGACCTTAGGCTTTAATCATCATGGGCATAAGCAACATCAGCAGGTCTTCACCTTCATCGTTCTCGGCCGGCAGTACCAAGGCTGCGCGGGCTGCGTCAGAAAGCTTGATAACCACATCGTTGGTTTCGATATTGCTCAACATGGTCATCAGATAGTCTGCCTTGAAGCCTATCAGCATATCGCTGCCATCGAACTGACAAGGAACGTCTTCTACAGCGTAAGATGAATAATCGAGGCTCTGGGCCGAAATTTGTATATTGTTGCTCTTGATTTCCATACGGACAAGATTACTGGCTTCGTCGGCGCAGATAGACACACGTTTCAGCGCGGCCAGCAGGGTAAGACGATCTACCCATATGGTGTAAGGATTGTTCTGCGGGATAACGGCGTTGTAATTGGGAAAACGTCCTTCGATAAGCAGCGAACTCATCTCGTAGTCGGGCATATGCATGGTCCAGTTGTTGGCACCGAAAGTAAAATGAACGTCGTAGTCGTCCTTGGAGAGAATGCTCTTGATAAGGGCCATAGGTTTTTTGCGGAGCACTACCAGCACTTCGCCGCTTTCGGCTGTCGTACCGTACATCTTGTCGCCGTAATTATTATTGACCAGACGAACCAGCTTACGAGCATCCGTAGCCACGAAAGTGACGTTGTTTTCCTTGATATCGAGCACGATACCGTTCATGATGGGACGGAGGGGGTCATCGCCGGTAGCGAAAATGGTGGATGATATGCCCTTGAGCAGGGACTGAGCACCGATGGTCAGTTCGGCTTGGACATTTTCAGCATCCTTGAGGATAGGAAATTGTTCCGTATTGACCGTGGTGGCGACAAAATTGAACTTGCCGTTGCTATATTCGATGGTCAGTGCCAAGGTTTCGGGATCGAGATCGAAGCGTATCGGCTGGTCTGAGAGTTCCTTGATGGAATCGTAGAAAGTTTTGGCCGGAATGGTAAAGTTGAAGTTTTCATCGGCATCGATTAGCGGCATGTGTGTGTTGATGACACTTTCCATATCGGTGGCCCGCATGAAGAGCTGGTCGTCTTTAATGGTAAGCAGAAAATCTTGGGTCAGCGGCATGGATGAATTGTTGACCGTCACTTTAATCATCACGGACAGACGCTTGTTCAGTTCAGCGCAGGATACTGTAAATCTCATAGTCGTATAGTGTAAATGTTAATATTATTTCCATAAAAAGGCGAGAGACAAAGTTACCATTATTTATGGTAAAATGACCACTTCGGGCTGCAATTCGAGCATAAATTTTTCAGCCACATCGGCAGCGATTTTTCGGTACAGTTGCATGATGTCGCCGCCTGTAGCTTGGCCGTAATTGACCAGCACCAGCGCTTGTGTGGCACACACACCGGCATCTCCTTCGCGATAGCCTTTCCAACCGCAAGTATCTATTATCCAAGCTGCTGAAAGCTTCACACTGCCATCGTTCTGCGGCCAGAACGGCATAGAAGGATAACGCTCCAGCAACGCTTGGGCCCGCACTGCCGTCACACAAGGGTTCTTGAAGAAACTGCCCGCGTTGCCGATTTTGTCCGGGTCGGGCAACTTGCTGCGGCGTATTTGCAGTACAGCTTGACGCAGCGTCTGCAACGAAGGCCCGCCCATATGTTCCACTTCTTCGCGCAAACGCCCGTAATCGAGCCGGTATTCGGGAATCAAACTCAGGCGAAAGCGCACATAGCAGACCACATAACGTTCTTTCCAGTCTTGCTTGAAACGGCTCATGCGATAGCCGAAGGCACAGTCGGCGGCGGGCAACACTTCAGTTTCAAAAGTGTCGCGGTTCAGCACCACCACGCTCTCGATACAGTCCTTGGCTTCCACTCCGTAGGCACCGATGTTTTGCACGGGACTTGCGCCCACATCGCCCGGAATGCCGGACAGGTTCTGCAGCCCGCTCCAGCCTTGCTCGACACTCAGGGCCACCCAAGCATCCCAGGACATGCCCGCTCCCACTTCCACCAGCACGCTGTCCGTGTCCTTGGACAATACGCGCCATTCTTTGATGCAGGAGTGCAACAGGATGCCTTCGTAATTGTCGGTGAACAGCAGGTTACAGCCGCCGCCGATACTCATGATGGGCAACCCGAA
>CAYRHC010000233.1:0-2596 GCA_964423935.1 uncultured Bacteroidales bacterium
CAGGCATTCTGCTCCAGGAGATATCAGGCTCTCTCTCCGGCGGACGGGCGCAAGAAGTGAAACAAAGCATTCTGTTTGTCCAGCCGCTTTCAATTACTCATAATTCACAGCAACAGAGTAGCAGCCCGAACCACAACAATATCAAGCTGGCAACCGCACCCCAGCTGCCAGCTTTTTACGTTTATAGGAGCCTTCGTGCGCCGCAGTATAAATGACGCGCCATATTCTATGACCGGACGCGAGTTGCTGGTGCTTAGTTTGAATCGTAGTAGAGGATGCGCATATCTTCGCTGTAGGCGACGGTGGGATAGCGGAGCGTGTATATCGCCGGAGTGACGATGGAAACAAAGCCCAGGCCGCCTTTGACGTTGCTGGGATACACGATGGGCTCGCTCAGTCCGCTGATGTAGAAGCCGCTCTGTTCGCTCGAAATGCAGTTCAAGTAGATGTATTCGTCCTGCGTCAGGGTGTAGAGCTTGATGCGACATTCCAGACGGGCCGAATCGCCAACTTCCAAACTGCCGCTGCGAAGAACGCCCCACAAGGCTGCATCGTATTCTGAATCTTCCAGCTGGAAAGTGTGGGTGCCGCTTGCAAAAGAAACGTTGGTGAACAGGCTGAAAACATTCTCGGACAGCCCAATGTCTCCAAAAAGCGAGTTGCCGCCCGGGTGCAACAGCGGGTCACCGGTATTGACGAAATCGTGCGAAGAGAACAGCGAGTCGGTCACGCTACCGCTACTGTCGATGGTGTAGACAACATCCTCCATCTGGAACAGAAAGTAGTGAGTTTCCTGGTCGTCGGGAAAGTCCTGCACTTGAATACTGTAGTGCTGTTCGGTGTAAGTGTAGGTAGGAACCTGGTTTCCGTTGGAATCAACGTAAGCGATAATGTCATCATCCTCAACGAGGATGCATAGGCTCATGGTATCAACTTTGACGATGCTGCCCTGACAAGCGGGGACAACGGCGCTGGCCGAGGCGCTCAGGTCGCCCAGTCGGGCGGTGACTGTCAGTTTGTCGCCGGGAACGAAGCGGTAGTTGAACAGAAAACCGCTGTAATCGGTCCATGGAACTTCAAATTCGGGTCCGTCGTTCACCCGGCAGCTCACAAGGGCAGACAGACTCTCGCTGCAGTCTGCACCATAGCTTTTGTAGACGCTGATACGGTGGGTGTCATGATCTTGCTGAATTTGGGCAGTCAGCACCGGCACGGGCTTGTTCTTGTCTATACGTATGTCTTCAATTAGGCTCTGACAAGCGCTGAACAAAGCCAAAATCGTCATCAATAGGATAATTTTCTTTGGCATGGTCTCTTAGAATGTGCGTGTATAACTAACGGAGGGCAAAATGGGCAGTACCGTAATCTTCGATACTCGGATGCCGCTTTGCGTGGTGTCGGTGTTCTTGTCGTAAGTGCTGTAGCTTTCCTTGTAGATGAAATCTGGGTTGCGATAGTTGTAGGCGTTGTAAACGCTCAGGTTCCAGATGCGTTCGCCACGTTTTTTCTGCTTGTGAAAGTTGATGCCCAGATTAAGCGTGTGCGATGCTGGCAGCCGGTAGTTGCCGCGCGATGAAGTGTATTCGCTTTCGTAATGATTCCCGTTGATGTCCTGCGTGCTGAATGTTCTGGTACTGAGGGTGGTAACGCCGCCCGAGAGATATTTCCAGGCAGCCGATACATCCACCTTCTGTGAGAATTTGTGGTTGAGCACGATGCTTAGGTTGTGACGGCGGTCGTATTTGAAGGGATACCATTGGCCTCCGCTGATACTGCCGTCGGGATAGCGGCGCTCGCTCTTGGCCAGCGTGTAGCTGAGCCAGCCGGTGGTGGCCCCGGTGGTTTTCTCCACGAACAGCTCCGCGCCGTAGGCGCGGCCTTTGCCCATAGCGACTTTGTCTTGCCAGCCCGATGATGTCAGCACCAGGGTAACGCCATCGCGGTATTCAAGCACATTGTTCATCAGCTTGTAGTATCCTTCCAGTGAGAGTTCCCAGCCGTTGCCGACATCCCAATAGGCACCCAGCGATACTTGGTCGGCGGTTTCCGGCTTGATGTTTTCGGTGATGGGCACCCATAGGTCGGTGGGTAGTGAAATATCGCTCGAAGCCAGCAAGTGTACATATTGGGACATGCGCGAGTAGGAAGCTTTGATGCTGAGGCCGTCGCCCAAATCGAGACGGCTCGAGAAACGCGGTTGCAGCGAGAAATAAGGCTTGTCCTGTGTATAGAACATGCTGGCATGCAGGCCGGGATTGAGGAAAAGGCAAGTTCCCAGCAAGAAATCGTCTTCGACGTAGAGCGATGCTTCGTGTCCAATCAGCCTTTCGTTGGCCGAGGCTTTAAAGGTGGCCTTCGTCACCACCGAATCGTTGCGTTCTGCATACAGGCCGATACTGGAGCTCTCGGGCAGGAAGTCGTGGTGGATGTACTCGGCTCCGAACTTTATCAGATGGTCGGTGTTGGGGTTGTAGTCGAAATCGACCTTGAGGTTGATGTCGTTGATGGACGAATTGTAGTTGAAATTGGTCTTCTCGAGTTGTTTGTCTCCAATTTCCTTGGTGGTGTAGCGCATGCTTACATCGGTGTCCATTTC
>CAYRHC010000234.1:0-2593 GCA_964423935.1 uncultured Bacteroidales bacterium
GCAGCAAATAGAGGCCTTGGGGCAGGCCTTCCAGGCTGAGGGATTCGCTATCAATCGGGTACTCGCGGCCCAGCATGTCGTAGAGGCGCGCGGCGCGCAGCGCCCGCGCGCCCTGGGTCTTCGCCAGGCCCGTGAACGACGCTGGCATCAGCACCACATCGCTCAGCACCAGTCCGTTCGTGCCGTCGGCATTCGCCTTACCGTCGAGCGTGGCGGAGGTGTAGTCGGCTATCCAGCGCAGGCGGAAACTCCCTTCCGCCAGTGCCGCTGCGGGCAGCTCGGCACTCATCGTTGTCCAAGTGTCCAAGGCAGCGACCTCGGTCTTGGCAAAGGTCGTATATTCCGTTCCTCCGTCCAGGCTGTATTCCAGCAAGTAACGCCGATAGCCCTTGTCCTGCACCTTGATCTTCGACCACAGGTACATCGCCGTCCGCCCTTCGGCCATCACGTCCAAATCGAAATAGGCCTTGCCTTCAGCGCAGTTCTTGATGGCCGTCGTGCCGTAATAGCCCTCGCCGGCCTTGTCCCAGCTCAGGTAATCGCCTGCCTCGCCTATCAGGTTCATCTCGGCATAGATATCGGCAGGATTGGCATCGGCGCTGTAATAGTCGTACTGCGTCTGCGAGAAGTTCCACATGGCCAGGAACTCGCCCTGCTCGAAGCGAGCCTCCAGGGTCTTGTCACCGTCCATGGTGAGACGGCGCGTCAAGGCGGTTTCGCCATCGCTCCAGCCCGTAAAACGGTACACGGGGTGGTCCTTCACCGCGAGCGTCAAGGTGTGCCCTTCGGCATAGCCCGTCTCGCCGGCCACGGTCTGAGGCTCGGCATCTACCGTCACGATACCGGCGGGGAGTTTGGCGGCAAAGCTGCCCGTAGCGCTCTTGCTCAAGTTCAGCGTATATATCGGCAGGCGGCGGAACACGGCCGTAATCGTCGTCTCGCGGCCCATCTTATGGGTGTAGGGGTTCTCCGTCGACAGGATGCTGTCGGTTTCGTCCTGCCACTGCACGAAGGCGTAGCCGTAATTGTTCTCGGCCGTGAGGGTCACCAGAGCGTCCTTGTCGTACGAGGGGGTGGCGGGGTTGGCCGTGGCACGGCCCGCTGCGTCGTCCGACACGTCTAGCGTCAGTTTCACCCTATAGTCGGGCGAGAGGATGGAGTCCAGCTCGGCGGCCGTGGGTACCGTCCCGCTGCCGTTGAAGCCGCTCATATCGCCATAGGCCCCGACTGCCTTCACCTGGTATTTGGGGCTGCCTGTGGTCTTGATATCGTAATAGGAGGGCACCTGCGCGTAGTCCAGCAGGCGGCCGTCGGCATAGACGGCGTAGCACTCGGCTCCCTCAACGGCGTTCCACGTCAGGGCCTTGCCGCTCACCGTGAGGCCCGTGGGGGCCTGCAAGCCCGCCGCCACCGGCAGCGGATCAAAGTCGCTCTTGGCGTTCACGGCAGCGTATATCTGTTTCAGGCCCATCAGGTAGTAGCGGTCGTCTTCGCTCACCTGCGCGCTCCACGAGGCACGGTGGCTCACGTCGGCCAGCGCGCTGCCATCGGCCGTCAGGCTCTTGTATTCCATAAAGCTGCAATCGCGCCAGGTCTCGTCTCCCATCTTCTCCCAGCCCTGCGCGTTGATATGCGCGCCCAGGCGGCAGTTCATGAACACGCTGCCCGACTTCTCGCCCCATGGTCGCCCCAGGTAGCAGCTGCCGGCCGCCACGCCGTCCTTGGCCGTCAGGTCGCAGTCGTTGAAGAAAAAGCCGTAGTACAGGGGTTTGCCCGTACTCAGCTTGGCCTGCGTGGGCACGTCCTCGGGCGCGGTGACGAAGCCTCCCCTATTGCTCACGATATTGCACTGGTAGAAGTAGCAGGTGCCTCCCGCATAGATGAAGTCCACCCCGCCCTCGACGGTGCACTTGTAGTAGAAGTATCTCCTCCCTTTCTTGGTGCGGTGCGTATCCTGATTGCCCAGTATGCGGCAGTTCTTGAGCACGTGGCGGTCGCCTTTCTGGCACAGCGCCACGGCCTGCGCCGCCGTACTGGGGTTGCACACCGTGATGTTCTCCATATAAAAGTCGGGCGCGTTCACCGTCATGGTGCCGCAGGTGCTGCCGTCAGCCTTGATGGTGCCGTCCTTGTCAGGGTACTCGATTTCCTTGCCGCAGTAGTCGTCCCAGGTGATGACGGTGTTCTCCACGTCCTCACCGATGAGGCTCACCACCTTGTTGCTGCCCGTCCAGCGTGTGCCCAGGAAGAGTTTCTCCTCGTAAGTACCGTTCTTGACCAGGATGCGCGTGCGCTCGCCGTTGTCGGGTGCGGCGTCCAGTGCCTCCTGAATGCTCTTATAGTCGCCGCTGCCGTCCTGGGCCACCACGATATCGTAAGGCCGGGCGAACTCCACGGCTATCTCCTCGCCGCACAGCCCGTTAAGGTAGGCCTCCAAAGCCGTATATCCGCTCTTGAGCACCAGGTTGCGGTCGGCGGCATTGGTCGGGTCGAGTCCGTGCGACAGCTCCCAGGCGTCGTCCATACCGTCGTGGTCGGCATCCGTTATCTCGTTGTACGTATTGTACGTGGGATATCCCCCCGCGTCGGAAGG
>CAYRHC010000235.1:0-2589 GCA_964423935.1 uncultured Bacteroidales bacterium
GTTGGCAGCCTGATAGGGAGAAGCGAACTTTTCGGTGTATTCAGCCTCCTTCTCAGCAATGAAAGCCTTTCTTTCTTCGGGATCCTCGATGGCCTTGATAGCCTTGGCCTGCAGCACTCCGACGGCACCGCTGGCACCCATAACGGCAATTTCGGCATTTGGCCATGCGTAGCACATATCACCACGCAACTGCTTGCAGGACATCACGATATGCGAACCGCCATAAGACTTGCGGACGGTAACCGTCACCTTAGGCACGGTAGCTTCGCCGTAAGCGAACATCAGCTTGGCACCGTGATCGATGATACCGGCATATTCTTGACCGGTACCGCAGAGAAAACCGGGAACGTCTACCAAGGTAAGAATCTGGATGTTGAAAGCATCGCAGAAGCGTACGAATCGGGCAGCCTTGCGCGAAGCGTCGCAGTCGAGCACACCGGCAAGCCAGTTAGGCTGGTTGGCGATGATACCGGTAGAACGTCCGTTGAAACGTGCGAAACCGCAGATGATATTCTTGGCATAGTCTTTCTGAACTTCCATGAAGTCGCCGTTGTCCACGATGTTGTAGATAATGTCCTTCATGTTGTAAGGCTTGTTGGGGTCGGCGGGAACTATTTCGTTCAGCACGTCTTCCTTGCGGACGGGATCGTCGGTGCAAGCCAGTTGGGGAGCCTCTTCCATATTGTTTTGGGGGATGAAGCCGATAAGACGGCGAACTTCGGCCAAAGCCTCTTCTTCGGTAGCGGCCACAAAATGCGTCACACCCGACTTGGTGGCGTGAACCTTGGCACCGCCCAGGTCTTCCACGCTGACATCTTCGCCCGTAACACTCTTGACAACCTTCGGACCGGTGATGAACATATAGGAGTTCTTTTCGGTCATCATGATGAAGTCGGTAAGGGCGGGGCTGTAAACGGCACCACCGGCGCAGGGACCAAAGATAACGGAGATTTGGGGAACCACACCTGAAGCCAAGATATTACGCTCGAAAATTTCGGCATAACCGGCCAAGGCGCAGGCACCTTCCTGGATACGGGCACCGCCCGAGTCGTTCAAACCGATAATGGGAGCGCCCATCTTCATGGCCATATCCATCACCTTGCAGATTTTCTGAGCCATGGTTTCGGACAGCGAACCGCCGATAACGGTAGCATCCTGAGCGAAAACGTAGACCAGACGGCCATCGATGGTACCGGAACCTACGGCGACACCGTCACCGAGGAACACTTTCTTTTCCATACCGAAATCGGTGCAACGATGGGTAAGGAACATATCAACTTCCTCGAACGAGCCCGGGTCGAGCAACATATTGATACGTTCGCGGGCGGTATAAGAGCCTTTGGCATGATGCTTTTCAACGGCCTTTTCGCCACCGCCCTGAGCAGCCAGCTGACGGTTGTCGACCAGCTTTTTGATTTTATCTTGATTCGTCATTATGTAATTTATTTAGGTTGTTCACACAGTTCAGTCAAAACGCCACAAGTGCTCTTGGGATGCAAAAAAGCGATCATCAGGTTTTCCGCACCCTTGCGGGGAGCCTTGTCAATAAGCTGCAAACCGGCAGCTTCTGCTTCTTTCAAAGCTTCTGCCACGCTGTCGACGTTGAAGGCAACATGGTGTACACCGCCACGGCCGTTGTTCTTTTCGATGAACTTGGCAATGGTAGAATCGGGAGAAGTCGGCTCAAGCAATTCGATTTTTACTTCGCCAATCTTAAAGAAAGCGGTCTTTACCTTCTGGTCGGCAACTTCTTCGATACTGTAGCACTTGCTACCTGACAGAAATTCAAAGAAAGGGATAGTGGCGTCCAAAGACGTAACGGCTATACCCAGATGTTCAATGTGAGTAGGTTTCATAAAGATTGATAGATAAATAGTTGTTTTATAGATGATTACTTACATTCACGCAGACGATCGCGCAGTATCTTCTCGTTCTCGGCAGGCCAGTAGCCGCAGTCGAGTTCGATAAATACCGATGTATAGGGGATGAGCGATTCAGTCTTGACTACCACCACATTAAAGAGCTTGGAGGCGGCATCGAGTTTGGCAAAGACATCGTCGTGGGGAATTTGTTTTACCAGGCAAGATTTTGTCAGGTCGGCCAAGTCGGCTTTCAGCTTTTCGCTGCCTTGGGCCAAATCGTCACTCATACAGGAGAGCTCCTTGTCGAGATAGACGATGGGACGGACATGAGGTTCGTTTGCCAGCAGGTCGAGGACGGTTTTAAGTGCGGTGAGTAGTTCTTCGCCGGAATTGATGTACTGTATGCCGGGTGACGACTGCAAAGGATAGGCCTTGTCGACCACGAGAATCCAGTTGCGATGGCCCAACAGGGGCAGCAATTGGCTCAGTTCTTTTTCGTAGTTCATTGTCATTGGGTTTATCCCCGCTTTGCGCAGGGAAATTTTGCGGCGAAAATAATCAAATTCTCGCTGAGTTCATTATCTTTGTCCGCAAATTTTTTGATAAAAAACAGCGCTTCATGAAAAAGAACAGCACCCTATATATTCTGCTCGCATCCATCGCCATCTTGGCAGCATTGAGCATCTTCCTTATCGTCTCCAACCACCAGAAGAAAGATATCATCCAA
>CAYRHC010000236.1:0-2579 GCA_964423935.1 uncultured Bacteroidales bacterium
GGCACCTATTCTTTGTCTGTACGGCCCACCCGGTGTGGGCAAGACTTCTCTTGGTCGCTCCATTGCCGAAGCGCTCGGCCGCCAGTACCAGCGCATCTCGTTGGGCGGACTGCACGACGAAGCCGAAATCCGCGGTCACCGGCGCACCTACATCGGAGCCATGCCCGGCCGCATCATCAAAGGTCTGATGAAAGCGGGCACTTCTAATCCTGTCTTCATTTTGGACGAAATAGACAAAGTTACGCGCGACGCCGCCCATGGCGACCCGTCCTTTGCCTTGCTCGAAGTGCTCGACCCGGAACAGAACTTTTCGTTTCACGACAACTTCATCGACCTCGACTACGATTTGTCCAAGGTGATGTTCATTGCTACGGCCAATTCGCTGAACAACATACCCCAGCCACTGCTCGACCGTATGGAGCTCATCGACGTTTCGGGCTATATCTGCGAAGAAAAGGTTGAAATCGCCTGGCGTCACTTGTTGCCCAAACAACTGGAAAACCACGGACTGAAGCCCGAACAGATAAAACTGGACAAAACCGACCTGCCTTATATCATCGAATCGTACACCCGAGAATCCGGCGTGCGCGAACTCGACAAAAAGATAGCCCAGATTTGCCGTCATTGCGCACATCTCATCGCATCGCGCAAGGAAGAATGCGTTGTGCTGGACCGCGCCCGCATCAAGGAGTTTTTGGGAGTGGAGCGCTACAAGCAGGAACACTACGAAGGAAATGACAACATCGGGGTGGTAACCGGCCTGGCCTGGACGGCCGCCGGCGGTGAAATCCTCTATATCGAATCGTCCATCAACCCAAGCAAGAACGGCGGCAAGCTGAGCTTGACGGGTAATTTGGGTGATGTGATGAAGGAATCGGCTATTCTGGCCCTGGAATACCTGAAGGCCCACTATCAGAGCCTCAACCTCGGTCTTGACAGCAGCGTTTTCGACGACTATAACGTGCATATCCATGTGCCTGAAGGTGCGGTACCCAAAGACGGGCCGTCAGCCGGCATTACGCTACTCACCTCCATCGTATCGAGTTTCAGCCAGCGCAAGGTGCGCAAAGATATCGCCATGACGGGCGAAATGACCCTGCGCGGACGCGTTATGCCGGTGGGTGGCATCAAGGAAAAGATATTGGCCGCCAAGCGTTCCGGCATCAAGGAGATTATCCTCTCGGAAGAGAACCGTCAGGATATCGAGGAGATACAAGCCATCTACCGCAAGGGACTGATTTTCCACTACGTACACGATGCCCGCCAGGTCATCGAGCTGGCCATCGAACCCTAGATTATTATTTGGGGGCGGTGCAGTATAGTACTGCCGCAATCAGCGTAAAAAGGATGTTGGGTATCCATACCGCCACTATCGGCGATGTGGTGCCCGACAGCGCCAGCGAACCCGACAGCGTATCGAAGAGAATATAGGAGAATGCTATCAGCAGGCCCAGTCCCATGTGCAGGCCCATACCGCCCCGCACCTTGCGCGAGCAAAGCGACACGGCAATGACGGTCAGCACAAGTATGGAGAAGGGGAAGGAAAAACGGCGCTGATACTCGATTTCGTATTCCTTGATATTGGCCACTCCCCTGCGCTTTTGGCGTTCCAGATACTGATGCAGCTCGGAAGTGGTCATTTGTTCACTGTAACCTTTGACGATAAAGAATTCCGAAGGATTCATCACGATAGTGGTATCCTGACTCTTGCCCTGCGAGATATGCTCGATGTTGCCGTCGAAATCGCGGGTAAGGTAGTCGTGCATGGTCCACTGATTGTCACCTTTGTAATTGATGCGCTGAGCCGTGGTCTTGGACATCAGCCGATGCTCGTCGTATTGTTCCATAAAGAAATGGTAGCCGACACTGCGCTTATCGTCATAACGCTCAATGTAGACAATAACGCCGGGTTCTATTTCCATCTGCACATTGCGCACATAATCCTTGGTCACCTTGTGAACGTACTTATCCTCGAAGTCTAACCTGACTTTGTTGGACGGAGGAATCACATACGACGACAGGAAGAACACCACCAACGACAGCATTACGGCCGAAAGCATATAGGGGCGCATCAGCCGCGAGAAGCTCATGCCTCCGGCCAGCATGGCGATAATTTCGGTATTGGTGGCCAGTTTCGAAGTGAAATACACCACCGCGATAAAGATGAAGAAGGGGCTGAACTTGACACCGAAATACGGGATGAAGTTCATGAAATAGTCGAAGATGATGGCATGGGCCGTTGCCTCGTGCTGCTGAAACTTGTCGAACTTCTCGTTGTAGTCGAAGACCACCACAATGGCCATCACCAAAAGCAGGCAGAAGAAAAAGGTGCCCAAATATTTGGAGATGATATAGGTATCGAGCCTCTTGAAAGGAGAACGCCAACGCTTCATTTCTCAACCTCCATATCATTGAGTGTCTGGCGTTTCCAAGCAGCATAGTCGCCGGCGATGATATGACGGCGAGCCTCCCCTACCAGCCACAGAAAAAAGCCAAATTGTGGATGGAAGCTATTTCCAGGGCCAGCAATTCGTCGGCCATAAACAAATGCCGCAGATAAGCCTTGGAATACATACGGT
>CAYRHC010000237.1:0-2553 GCA_964423935.1 uncultured Bacteroidales bacterium
TAGTCTGGATATTTGTTGACAAAGAGGCGTACGACATGAGAGCCGATAAAGCCGGCGCCGCCGGTGATGACGATATTGCGTTTCATTTGTCTTCTGTTTGGGGTTAGTGGTCTTGTTGAATACGTTCGATGCAAGCCTTCAGCGAATCAGTCCAATAAGGAATTCTGATTCCGAAAGTTTCCTTGATTTTCGTCTTGTCCAGTACTGAATAGGCAGGGCGCTGCACCGGTGACGGGAACTCGTTGGAATGACAAGGCTGGATGTCACACTTTATCTGCCCGCTATACTCGGCAATCATCTTGGTGAAGTCGAACCACGAGCAAACGCCCTCATTGCTATAGTGGTAAATACCTGTCTTGGCATAAGGCTGCTTAGAAGCCGCATAATCGGCCAGTACGGTTTCGATAGCGTGGGCCAGGTCGAGCGCATAAGTCGGCGTACCGGCCTGATCAAATACCACATTAAGGTGTTCCTTTGTAGCAGTAAGGTTCAGCATAGTCTTGCAGAAGTTTTTGCCGAACTCAGAATACAGCCATGCCGTGCGAATAATCACATAATCACAGCCGCTGGCCTTGATACGTTCCTCTCCGTGCAGTTTGGTAAGCCCATAGACACCTGTAGGAGTTCCCTGTTGGTCTTCGCGGCTAGGCAGATTGTATGGTTCCTTGCCAAACACATAATCGGTGGAAATGTGCACCAAAAGGCCGCCCACTTCCTTCATGGCTTTGGCCAGATTCTCCGGGGCTGTTGCGTTCAGCTTCTCAACAAGTTCGTATTTCTCGGGAGCCTCGGCGCCATCAACATTGGTCCAAGCCGCACAGTTCACAATGACATCAACGCTTCTCTCTGACACCATCCTGCGGATAGCATCCAGGTCAGTGATGTCCAGAAAGGTAGTTTCCAAGCCTTCAACCTGGTTGACATCAGTAAAGATGTACTTGTCTGCCGAGTCTTTTGCTATCAGGCGCATTTCGTTGCCAAGCTGTCCGTTGGCGCCGGTTACCAGTATATTCATATCAGTCGAATTCGCGATTTATCTAACTTCGGGATACAGCCCCGGCCCATATTCAAAGGGACTGTCGAAATCTTTCAGACTCGGATGACGCTTGTCTTTTTCCGACAATTTGACATCGGCCGGATTGATGGGCCAGGCAATGTTGATGTCGGGGTCGTTCCAAGCCAAAGCACCTTCGCTGGCCGGGTTATAGTACTGGTCGCATTTGTACTGGAAGAGCGCCTGCTCGGAGAGTACCAGAAAACCGTGGGCGAAGCCTCTGGGAATATAGAACTGCCGATGGTTCTCGCCCGAAAGTTCCACGGCTTCGTACTGGCCGTAGGTGGGACTACCCTTACGGATATCCACGGCAACATCGAGCACCCTACCCTGTATCACGCGCACCAGCTTGGACTGGGCATACGGCGGACGCTGAAAATGCAGGCCGCGCAACACGCCATAGCTGCTGAACGACTGGTTGTCCTGCACAAAAGCGGCCGACGGCTGTATGTGTTCGGCAAACTCCTTGGCTTGAAAACTCTCGTAGAAATAGCCCCGGTCATCGCCGAAAATCTTGGGCTGCAAAATATACAAGCCCTCTATCTTGCATTTGACAAATTCCATCTGAAAAGATGTTTAATATCTCAATAAAGTCAATCTTGGGAATAATAGTGCGGCTCCTTCATCTCGTCTATCACCTTGAGCAGATACTGGCCGTACTGGTTCTTAATCATGGGTTGTGCCACCTGACGCAAGCGTTCCTCGCTAATCCAGCCCTGACGATAAGCAATGCTCTCCAGGCAGGCCACCTTCAAGCCCTGACGCTTTTCTATCACCTCCACGAAAGTGGATGCCTCCGAGAGCGAATCGTGCGTACCCGTGTCGAGCCAGGCAAAGCCGCGACCGAAAATCTGCACCTTCAGCTGTCCGTCCTCCAAAAAGCGCTGGTTCACCGAAGTAATCTCGTACTCGCCACGCGCCGAAGGACGTATGGTCTTGGCCACCTCTATCACTCGGTTGGGATAGAAATAAAGGCCCACCACCGCATAATTGCTCTTGGGATGAAGGGGTTTCTCCTCTATGCTCAGACAATTTCCCTGAGCGTCGAACTCAGCCACACCGTAACGCTCGGGGTCGTTCACCCAATAGCCGAAAACGGTAGCCTTGTCTTCCTGCTCGGCGGCGCGCACAGCCTCACGCAGCATCCGGTTGATACCGTTGCCGTGGAAGATATTGTCGCCCAGAATCAGGCAAACGCTATCCTCTCCGATAAAGTCTTCACCGATGATAAAGGCTTGGGCCAAACCGTCGGGACTGGGTTGTTCGGCGTAAGTAAACTGCACGCCATAGTCGGAACCGTCGCCCAACAGGCGTTTGAAGCCGGGCAAATCCTGCGGCGTGGAAATGATAAGAATTTCACGGATACCCGCCTGCATCAGCACCGAAATGGGATAATACACCATCGGTTTGTCGTACACGGGCAACAATTGCTTGCTCACACCTTTGGTGATAGGATACAACCTTGTACCCGAACCACCTGCCAGAACGATTCCTTTCAT
>CAYRHC010000238.1:0-2517 GCA_964423935.1 uncultured Bacteroidales bacterium
AATGCTCGCCAACCACTTGTCCGGCGTACACTTCGTCGCCCGGGCTGATAAAGAAACGTCCACGGTCTTGCAGCTTGTCCATGCCGTAGGCAACGGCGGTTCCGGTTTCCATGGCAATCATGGAACCGTTCTCTCGACGTTCGATTTCGCCTTTGTAAGGTTGGAACTCGATGAAACGGTGGGCGATGACAGCTTCGCCTGCCGAAAGTGTCAGCAGGGTGCTACGCAGACCGATGATACCGCGCGAGGGAATGATGAACTCCAGATAGACGCGGTCGTTTTTGGTTTCCATCTTGACAAGTTCTCCCTTGCGGCGGGTTACCTGATCTATCATTTTGCTGGCGGCCTCTTCGGTAACGTTGATGCTTAGTTCTTCGACGGGTTCGCAGCGCACGCCGTTTATTTCCTTGATGATAACGCGGGGTTGGCCTACCTGCAGTTCGTAGCCCTCGCGGCGCATGGTTTCGATAAGTACCGAAAGGTGCAGTACACCACGGCCGTAAACCGTCCAAGTATCCGAGAGCGGGTCTTTTTCAACTCTAAGTGCCAGGTTCTTGTCCAATTCACGCATCAGACGTTCATGTATATGGCGTGAAGTGACGTATTTGCCGTCGCGGCCGAAGAAAGGTGAGTTGTTGATGGTAAAGACCATGCTCATGGTGGGCTCGTCGATGGCAATGGGCGGCAGGGCTTCGGGATGCTCGACATCGGCAATGGTATCTCCGATTTCGAAGTTTTCCACACCCACCATAGCGCAAATGTCGCCGGAGCTGATGCTTTCACAATGCTTGCGGCCGAAGCCTACAAACTCGTGCAGCTCCTTGATACGGGCTTTCTGGGTGCTGCCGTCGCGCTTCATGAGCATCACTTCCTGACCTTCGCGGAAGGTGCCGCGGTGTACACGGCCAATAGCGATACGGCCCACATACGATGAATAGTCGAGCGAGGTGACCAGCATCTGTGAAGGACCTTCGAGGGCTTCCGGTGCCGGAATATGTTCAAGAATCTGGTCGAGCAGATAGTTGATATCGGTGGTTTCGTGCCGCCAGTCGTCCGACATCCAGCCTCTCTTGGCCGAACCGTAGACGGTGGGGAAATCAAGTTGATCTTCGGTGGCATCCAGATTAAACATTAAATCGAAAACGGCTTCTTGAACCTCCGAAGGGCGGCAGTTGGGTTTGTCAACCTTATTAATGACCACGATAGGCTTCAGTCCGATTTCAAGCGCCTTTTGCAACACAAAACGGGTTTGGGGCATAGGGCCTTCGAAGGCATCGACCAAAAGCAGCACGCCATCGGCCATGTTGAGCACGCGTTCAACTTCTCCACCGAAGTCGGCGTGTCCAGGAGTGTCTATGATGTTGATTTTTACGCCTTTATAATTGATGGAGACATTTTTCGAGAGGATGGTGATACCTCTTTCGCGTTCCAGCTCGTTGTTGTCCAACATCAATTCGCCAGTGGCCTGATTGTCGCGAAACAACTGTCCGGCCAGCAACATTTTGTCGACCAGGGTGGTTTTGCCGTGGTCTACGTGGGCGATAATGGCGATGTTTCTGATAGCCTGCTCTTTCATCTGTGTGGTAGGGATTGCGCTAAATCCCTGAAGATTAGTATATTGGTAGAAATTTCTTTGCTTTTCTTAGCGGCTGCAAAGATACTTCTTATATATCAAATACCAAATACATCGCGATAGAAATCAAGGCTTTCGGCAATGAGTTCTTCGTTGGCCTGGGCATCGAGTTTGATGCAACCGGGTGCTGAGAGCAGGGCAAAGCGGATATGACTGTCGTTGTTTTTTTTGTCGTGATGCATGGCTTCCAGCAGGAAAGGATAATCGTCGCAGGTGAAAAAGAAGGCTCCGTACAACTCCTTTATCCGTGCGATGGCTTCGTGCAGGGTCTGGTGGGGAAAACCATACAGTTTGCACGAAAGATAAAGCTCACACACCAATCCCCAAGCCACTGCGTACCCATGGCCAACGGGCTGATGACGATGGTGCGACAGGCTCTCGAAAGCGTGACCGACGGTGTGTCCCAGGTTCAATGCTTTGCGCAGGCCCTGTTCGGTGGGATCCTGCTGTACGATGTTCTCCTTTACCAGCATGGAGTGCAGGACGGCTCTTCCAAAAGCCTCCGACTGACAGTCTTCCAAGTTTAGCTGCAGAACTTCGTTCCAATGCTCTTGTCCGGACAAAAGCCCGTGCTTGAGCATCTCGCCGTAGCCCGAGCGGAGATTCTCCCTATCGAGCGTTTGGAAAAATGCGGTGTATATGATGACGGCTTTGGCTGGGCGGAAGGCACCTATTTCGTTCTTGTAACCGTTGAAGTTGATGCCGGTCTTGCCGCCCAGCGCTGCGTCAACGCAAGAAAGCAGCGTAGTGGGAATATTCACGAAGTCGATACCTCTTTTGAAGCAAGCGGCCGCGAAACCTCCCAAGTCGCTTATCATGCCCCCGCCCACATTGATGAGCAGGGCTTTGCGGGTGGCCTTGCCCTGACTGAGTGCTTGCCAAAC
>CAYRHC010000239.1:0-2510 GCA_964423935.1 uncultured Bacteroidales bacterium
CCCCGATTTACCCATACCCGTCACCACCACGCGGGCGTGGCAATCGAGTATACAGGCGACGGCTGCTTCGAATTCACTGTCGATACGCTCGATAAGCCGGCTCACCGAGGCGGCCTCTATCCGCAAGGTTTCAATGGCAGATTCTTTGATGGTCTTCATGGGGATTACGTGAGATGGGGTTGAACAACTCGGTGGATGGCCACGGCATCTTTCAAGATGGATTCCAATTGATGGAGATATACCATATTGGGACCGTCGCAAAGGGCTTCCTGCGGATTGTCGTGCACTTCCATAAAGAGCGCGTCCACGCCCGCCCCAACGGCGGCACGCACCAGTGTTGGCACGAATTCGCGGTTGCCGCCGGAGCAGGCTCCGCCAGCTCCGGGCAACTGCACGCTATGCGTCGCATCGAACACCACCGGGTAGCCAAACGATCGCATCATGGGCAGAGAGCGCATATCCACCACCAAGTTATGGTAGCCGAAGCTGGCACCACGTTCCGTGAGCATGATGCGTGAGCAGCCGCCACGCCGGAGTTTTTCCACCACGTTGCGCATGTCGTCGGGTGCCATAAACTGTCCCTTCTTGACATTGACTACCGCAGCACTGCGGGCCGCCTCCAACAACAAATCGGTCTGACGGCAAAGGAAAGCGGGAATCTGGATTACATCGGCAACCTCGGCCACAGGTGCCACTTGGGCCACTTCGTGAACATCGGTCACGATGGGAACCTGTAGTTCTTTCTTGATTGCCTTGAGCATTTCCAGACCCTTTTCCAGCCCAGGTCCACGATATCCTTCGATAGACGAACGGTTGGCCTTGTCGAACGAAGCTTTGAAAATATAGGGCAGGCCCAGGCGCGAGCAGATTTCCTTGATGCCACGGCCTATCAGCAGACAACGCTCATATTCTTCCAGCACACAGGGACCGGCCAACAATGTCAGCGGCAAGCCTCCTCCAATCTGAAGAGGCCCGCCCGGACAGTTGTCTATCGTCAGAGGATGCATAACGGACTATTCGATAACGATAATTTGGTAAAAACCGCCGAATTGCAGCACGGCAGCGGCAGCGAGCAAAATGATGACAATAGCCAGAATCCAATAACCGGCCTTGCATTTCTTCTTCTTTTTGGCGTATGGGTCATTGGCTGCCAAGGCGATGATATTGGGATACTTGGCCAGCGAGGTGAGCGTAGCGCCGAAGCGGGTGTTCACCAGAATCTTGGCGTTGATGGCCCAACCATTGGCGTTGAGCACAGGACCCAAGTCGCGTTTCTTGAGCTTGCTCCAGGCAATGAACATCGAAGGGCCGGAAATCAGCAGTAAGATAGCGATAATGCCCAGCGGCATCAGCCAACCCAGCGACAAAAGACCTTGGGCGAACTGTGTAAGGAAGCCGCCGATATAACCGATGGCCATGCCGATGGCGGCAAAGATACCGCAGAACTTGGCGATGTCGAACGACTGGGCTTGCTTGGCGGCATCGGCCGTAGCCTTGTCGGCGGGCTTGGCGGCATCGGCCATAAACTTGTCGGTGCTGGCCGTCAGGTTTTTGGTGATGTTAGATTCCTTGTCACCGGCAGCCTTGTTCACCTTGTCGCTGATCCAGCGGCCCAACTTCTTGTAGGGCGACCAGAAAGCCTGCTTCACGCTGATAGGATTGTCTATCACCTTGGTAATGACGGCATCCCAATCGCCACCCGAACGGTCGTAGAACACAGCGTTCTTGCCCACGCGGATACCGTCCACGTCACCGTCGGTAAGCACGGCCACGATGTTGCGGGTCTGGTTCTTGGTGCGGCTCACGCAAGTGCAATAAATAAGGAACATACCACTCAGACCGGCCATATCGCCATGCTTGCCCATATCGCTCACTTCGAGACAGAGTTCGCAGCAGCGCTGGTCGATAAAGAGCTTGCCGGCTTGGAAGACGGCTTGTTTGTCGGCCTCTTTGCTATAGAAATCGGACATCACCACAAAGTTGCAGAGCAAACGGTAATAGTCGCGGTACAGATGCAGGAAATTGTCCCAAAGATCGATGGCAGCCTTGCGTTTTGCCAAAGCCTCGTCTTGAATGGCGGTCTGGGTCTTGGCCTGTGCGTCAAGCGCGGCGGTATAGGCGGCAAGTTTGGCCTCAACAGCGTTCCATTGCTCTTGCGACACAGCCTCAGCCTCGGGATAATCTACCGTGAGGGCGAATTTTTCCACTACACCGAAAGTGGCGGCCAAAGCGGGATTGATGGCACCCTTGAGAGGAAGCAGCCCTTCTTTGTTGGGTTGGGCCAAGGGGCAGGTGGCAATCTGAGCGGCGCAAGCCGACATATCCTCGCCCGAAATGGCGGCGATTTTGGTCAACGAAGTGTCTACCGAAGCGGCGCATTCCTGGTTGAAGGCAATCAGCTGACAGCGCATGAAGAAATCGGCCACCTTGTTTTTGAGTGCGGCAACGGCATCCATCACAGCTTGCGTGTGTTCACCATAGGGAGCTTCGGGCTTGGCGGGAGCTTCTTG
>CAYRHC010000240.1:0-1698 GCA_964423935.1 uncultured Bacteroidales bacterium
GCTTTTCTGAGATATTGCTTAACGGTAACGGTGCTGGGTGTGCTCAGTGCGGTGCTGGCCGGCGGGGAGTGCGCGGCGCAAGCTGCCGCCGGCGGCGGCAGCGGCGCGCAAGCGCGCGCCTCGCAAAGCGAGGCTGCGCCGCACCCCCTCTCCCTGCACGCATGTATGGCCTATGCCGTGAGTCATTCCACCCAGGTGCGCATCAGCCAATCGAAAACTGAAGATACCCGTCTGGACCGCCGCAACGCCATCCTGCAAGCCTTCACGCCCAGTATCGATGCGGGGACCTCGGGTTATTACCGCTGGGGGCGTTCCATCGACCCGGAGACCAACACTTATATGACCGTCACTTCGCTCAACAACAGTATGGCCGTTTCGGCCGGCATTACCCTGTTCGACGGATTCTCGGCCATCAACAATATCCGCATCAGCAAAACGGCCTTGAGCATGGGCCTGAGCCAAGAGCAGCAAGAGATGGATAAGGTGTGTCTGGCCACCATGGAAGCTTTCTTCAACGTACTGTATTACAGCAAATTGTCGGAGATTTTCGCCGAACAGGTGGCCAATGCGCAGACCATGGTCACCCTGGCCGAACGTCAGGAGCAACTGGGTGCCAAGTCGCATGCCGATGTGGTGCAGATGCGGGCTGACCTGGCCGACCGTGAATACGAGCTTATCAGTTCGCGCAACAGCCTGAACGATGCACTCATCACCTTGCAGGACGTGATGTTCTGGCCCGTCGACGAGCCGCTCAATATCGACACTTGCCTCTCCTCGCTCGAGAGCCCTGCAGCTTTGGCCGAAACCGAAGCGGTGGTGGCCTTCGCCCGCGAACATCAGCCTTCGGTACTCACAGCCAAGGGCGAACGCGACAATGCGGCCTTGTCGCTCAACACGGCCAAATGGCGTTTTCTGCCCACACTGAACCTCTACGGCGGCTGGTCTACCAGCTACTACACCTACCCCAATCTGGAAGGTTACAGCACGGTGCCTTATTGGTCGCAATTCCGCAACAACGGCGGCGAATACTTGCAGCTATCGCTCAGCTTTCCCATTTACGACCGTCTGAGCAAGGTATCGCAAGTGAGCAAAAAGAAATCGGCCTATCAACGGGCCAGTCTGGCTTACGACCAGGCCAGGCGCGATGTGGAGGCCGAGGTGCGTCGGGCGGTGCAAGACCGCGACGGTGCAGCCATGGCCTTGACGCAAGCCGAGCGGCGCGCCCAGGCCCAGGACGAAGTATGGCGCCTAAACGCCCGGCGTTTCGAGCAGGGTCTGATATCGTCCATCGAATACAATACGGCCGCCGGCAACTATCTGAAGGCCAAGGCTGAAAGCCTCAACGCCCAACTGAAATACCAGCTCAAACGCCGCGTGGTAGATTATTACAACGGCAACAGTTATCTTGATCAGCAATAAGAATTATGGATATCATCATCGAAAAAAAGAAAGGCCTGGCGGCTGCATTTACCAAAAAGGCCATCAAATATTGGGTGGGCGGCGTTCTGATAGTGACCGTCGTCATTGCCCTGGCAACCTCCAAGACTTCGGTGCTCCGCGTAGATGCCGACAGCATCGTCACGGCCAGCGTGCAAATGGGTGAGTTCAACGACTACATCCGCGTGAGTGCCCAGGTGCAGCCCATGACCAGCGTGCAACTCAGCCCCACCGAGGGCGGCAATGTGCAGCAAATTGTCT
>CAYRHC010000240.1:1708-2496 GCA_964423935.1 uncultured Bacteroidales bacterium
CTGCGAAGAAGGCAGCCGGGTGCAGGCGGGCGATGTCATCGTCATCCTATCGAACGAAAACCTTGATATGCAGATTCTTAACTCCGAAGCCGAACTGGCCGAAAAGGAGAATATCCTGCGCAACACCATCATCTCGATGGAACAGCAGAAGCTGTCGGTGCGTCAGGAAAAACTGAGCCTGCAAGTGGAACTGCGACGCGCCCAACGCTCTTACGAGCAAAACAAGACGCTCTACGAGGAAAAGCTTATCGCCCGCGAAGATTTTCTGCGTGCCTCAGAAGATTGGCAACTGGCCAAGGACAAGCTGGAACTGGTGCTGGAACGCGAGGCCCAGGACAGCTTGTACCGCAGCACACAGATTGCCCAAATGCATGAAAGTCTGGAGAATATGCGCGTGAATATGAAGATGATACGCCGTCGTAAGGACAACCTGGCCGTGAAAGCTCCCATCAGCGGTGAACTGGGGCTGCTGGACGTTGCGCTGGGTCAGACGGTGGGTGCCGGTGCCAAAATCGGCCAAATCAATCAGCTGGATTCCTACAAAATCGAGGCCCAGATAGACGAACATTACATCGACCGCATCACCCCGGGTCTGGCAGCCACTTTTGAACGTCAGAAGGAAAAATATTCGGCCGTTATCCGCAAGGTTTACCCCGAAGTGCGCGACGGCAAGTTCAAGGCCGATTTCCGTTTCGACGGCACACAACCCGACAACATCCGCTCGGGCCAGACCTATTACTTGAACCTGCAACTCGGCCAACCCAGCGAAGGTCTTATCGTGTCGCGCG
>CAYRHC010000241.1:0-2483 GCA_964423935.1 uncultured Bacteroidales bacterium
GCTTTTTTCCATATCCTCGATGGTATTCTCAAAGCTCGGGGCCTCGGGATTGTTCACGATGGTCTCGATTTCGGCACATTGACGCTTCATGCCTTCCTCGAAGGCGGGCATATAGTGCTCAACCTTGATTTTATCGAAGGGAATGGCGCCGTAAGGCGTAGCATAATCCTCGAAAAAAGGATTCTTGGAATCATTGCAGGACATCATCATAAAGATACTGAGCAAACAAAGTGACAGGGATTTTTTCATATAGTTGGTCGGTTAAAGATTGTCGCAAGTATGTAATCTGTAAAAAATGACACACGTAGCGCAAAAATAAGGATATTCTTCCTAATTTTGGCAACATTTGAAAATAGATGAGCATAAAATTGACAGCTATTCTGGCTCGGGCATCCGTACTGGCCTGCGCTTTGGCTTTTTTCTTGACGGGCTGTGGCAACTACCGCTCGTCCATACCCGATATGCCGGTGTATGTCAGACGCCATTTGCCCACCATTCAATGCCTTTCGCCCAGCGACAGCTGGTCTATCGTCAAACCCGCCATCGCGGCTGATGCCACGGGCTATGGCGGCATATTGCTGGTCTGCGCCTTCGATGCCCAGTACTACGCTTTCGATCTTGCCTGCCCCAACGAGGCCGAGGCTTCCAAGCGTCTTGAATTGCCCGATGAAAGTTTGAATGCCCGTTGCCCGTATTGCGGCGAAGTCTATCAGCTTGGTTTCGGGCAGGGTACGCCATCCATGGGAATTTCCGACGAGCCGCTCAAACGCTATCGCTGCACCCTCTCCGCCGATGGCTATATCGTTATCAGCCAATAACAAAAATAGCCTCTTAATTTGATAATCAAGAGACTATTGCTGTACCCGAAGCGGGACTCGAACCCGCACAGCCGCGATGGCCAAAGGATTTTAAGTCCTTCGTGTCTACCATTCCACCATTCGGGCAGCCTTGTTGTGTGCCTGATTTGCCTAAGGGCAGATGTCAAACGGGCGCAAAGATAGGAATTATTTCCGGAAACCCGCTATCTTTGCGGTCAAAATCCGTGCGCGCCCAACGTGCGCAACTGTTGTCATGTCATCATTTATCAAGTTCCTGAAAAACTGGACTTTGCCTGTCGCTATGAGCGTGGGTGCCCTGGGCTATCTCCTCTACGATGCCTGTCATTTCCCAGACAATGTGCGCCAATTTTGCGGTCAGGCGGTTGCGGTTGTGCAGCCCGTACTGCTATTTGCCATGATGTTCTTGAGCTTCTGCAAGCTGCGACCTCAGGATTTGCGTCCGCATCCGGCCCACTTCAAGCTATTGGCCGTGCAAGTGGGTTCTTTTGTGGTGCTGGCCTTGGCGGCCGTTATTAGCAGCGGACACGACTATTCGCTGGTTATCCAAGCTGCCATGCTCTGCATGATTTGTCCCACGGCCACGGCCTCGCCTGTCATTACGGGCAAGTTGGGTGGTAGTGTGGCTTCGCTCACCTCATATATGGTACTTGTCAATCTGTGTGTGGCCATAGTGGTGCCGCTCTTTTTGCCGCTGCTGCATCCGAGTGCCACTTTTGTGTCGGCTTTCCTGATGGTGCTGGCCAAGGTCTTTCCGCTGCTGCTGGCACCACTGTTGCTGGCTTGGGGTGTGCGCCGATTTTTCCCGCGAGCCTTGAATAAAATCTTGACCTTTAGCGGATTGTCCTTTTATCTTTGGGCGGTCGCCTTGGCTTTGGCGATAGCTGTGACGGTGCGCAGTCTGGTACATACCCATATTGCATTGGAACTAATACTGGGCATGTCGCTTGTGTCTGTCCTGGCCTGTGCGCTGCAATTCTTCCTCGGCAAAAAAATCGGCGCTTCTTACGGCGACAGTATCGCCTGCGGTCAGGCTTTGGGTCAAAAGAACACCGTTTTCATCATTTGGTTGGGGTATACCTTCCTCGACCCTGTCACTTCGGTGGTGGGCGGGCTGTACAGTATCTGGCACAACGTATTCAACTCCTATCAGTTGTACCGTCAGCGCAAGGCCTCGGAATTGGCCTGTAAATAAAAAAGAGCAGCTAAACTTTAGCTACTCTTTAGTCGGGATGACTGGACTCGAACCAGCGACCTCACGCCCCCCAGACGCGTACTCTAAACCAACTGAGCTACATCCCGAAATGCGACCGCAAAGTTACGCTTATTTTTCTTTCCGCAAAATAAATTTTGCAAGAAAAAATATCAGCTTTTTCGCTTAGGCATTATTGGCGTTGTTAGCTCTGCTGGCCAGACGTTTACGCTCAATGTCGTCGAGAATAATCTTGCGCATACGCATGTGCTTGGGTGTCACTTCTACGTATTCGTCTTCCTTGATGTACTCCAAAGCCTCTTCGAGCGAGAAGACGATTGGCGGCGGCAGGCATACTTTCTCGTCGGTACCCGAAGCGCGCACGTTGGTCAGTTTCTTGCTCTTGTTTACGTTAATAACCAAATCGCCTTCCTTGGAATGCTCGCCAACCACTT
>CAYRHC010000242.1:0-2442 GCA_964423935.1 uncultured Bacteroidales bacterium
GGCACATAGTCTTCGGGGCGAATCAGTTTCAGGCCCTGCTTGTCGTCGTAAAGGTCGAAGTCGGTCAAACGGGTGACATCGTAGTGGTTGCCTCGGTAATGGCTTTCCAAGACGAAACTGTCGAAGTCGGCATAACCGCTATAAGCGGCTTTCAGATTGGAAGTATTATAATAGGCGGAATCGTTGGCAGTGGTATGGTGATAGCAGCAAAGCGCATAGCGCAAGCCCAGGAAGCGCCAGAAACCACTGGCTGTCTCACGGCCGAAAGGCTCGAAATACACGCCGTCAAGACTGTGCGAAAACAACACCGTGCCTTTTTTGCTCACCTCGGTACGGAGCCAGACATAGCGCGTATCGGCGGGGATTTCCTTAACATCCAGCGTCTGGTCGTCAACATGTTTGCTTTGATGAATTTGCAGCTGCAGACCGCCGTTGACGCGCATAACGCCCTGTTGCAACATGATGCTGCCCATAATGCCGCTACCCGCAAAATCGTTATCCCCGAGGCCGCTCACGTCCACTTTAGCGGTACTGGTCGAAGCTGGACAGACGATCTTCTGCGTCAGCGAATTGCGCGCCCACTCGTAGCCCTTGGCCGGCGAAGCGTAAAGACGAAGATGGCCTTTGCGCTGACGGTTGAGGCTTATTTTTTCGGGGATGGGCACATGGCTGAACTCCCACACGGGCTTGAGCGTCTTGCTGTCGAACTCGTCGTTCTCGGCCGGATAAGACCTTTCTTGATACGCCTTCACCGCCGGCTTGCGGTAAGTGATCACGCCCTTGCCCGGGCGGATATGGCCAATACGCTCGCGTAGCTCGGGTGTCAGTTGCGTCGTGTCAGGATCCAGGCCCACCACAGGCCAATCGTCCACCCAACGCATGGGATACAGCATCAGGTCGCGGCCCATATAGTCGCGGTCTTGAAAGGTAAAGGCCCAAGATTCGCCCTCGGCAGTCTCCACATAACCGCCCTGGTGCACGCCGGCGCGGGCATAGTTCAAGTCATCGTCGATAAGCACACGAGTCTCGTAAGGGCCGTAAAGATGCTTGGAGCGGCTCACCATCTGGAAACCGTTGTAACCCTGCGCGGGGTTGAATATGTAATAATAGCCGTTGCGCTTGTAGGTATGGCAGCCCTCAAAATACAGACGATAGCCTTCGGGAGCCTTCAGAATAACCGTTCCCTTGTCACCGGGCGTCTTGATTTCAGTACCCTCGTCGTTGAGTTCGGTAATGCAGATGTCGTTCATGCCGTGAGTCACGTACTTGCGTCCATCGTCATCGATAAACAGGCCCGGGTCGTAAAGCTGTTCTTTGAAAGCATACATCTTGTACGGACCTTCCGGCCGACGGCTCTTGCACATGATAAAACGGTCGTTCTTCAGGTTGACGCCAATGTAGAACCAGCCATCGTGATAACGTAGGGTCGGAGCCCAGCAGGCGCGTCCGTAAGCCGTGTTCTCGCGCTCCATACTGTACGAAGGCAAGAAAGTGAGCGAATCGTAGGCATGGCCTATCACCTTCCAGTTTATCAAGTCTTTGGAATGACAAACGGGAATGCCCGGCATACAGGCGAACGACGAGGATATCATGTAGAAATCGTCGCCCACGCGAATAATGTCCGTATCGGGAAAATCGCCTCTGACCACAGGGTTGGTATAGGTGCCGTCCCCATTGTCGGACGAAAAACGGTCGGTGGGCATGCCCTGCGCCTGTGCTCCCGAAATGCTCAGAAGCGACAACAGCACGATTACAAATCCTTTGTAATCCATCAAGATTCTTTTCATTCAGTAAGATGTAAAAAATAACCTCATCCAGAAACACTTCGCCGGCATTGAAAAACATCACGCTGTATACTGGAAGGTACGAGGCTTCCGCTCGCCATGAACCGGAATCGGTGTTCTTCGCGAAAATACACTTTCCTATTGAAAAAAGCACAAGAACAATCTACTCTTTTCTTTCGACCACGTTCTTGTCGAGTTCACCTAAACAGCTTCTTATAGTGCTTCGGCGTTTCAGCACTTTTTTATACTTTTGCATTTCTTGGTGTTTTCAAAAAAAACATCAATCAGTTCTCGAAATAATTCAATCGGTATATTATGGCAGACGACAAGAAAATCATCTTCTCCATGGTGGGCGTAAGCAAGCAGTTTCCACCGCACAAACAAGTTTTGAAAGACATCTACCTCTCGTTTTTCTACGGGGCGAAAATCGGTATCATCGGTTTGAACGGTTCGGGAAAATCCACCTTGATGAAAATTATCGCCGGCATCGAAAAGGAATATCAGGGCGAAGTGGTGTTCTCGCCCGGCTACTCGGTGGGTTATCTGGAGCAGGAGCCGCAGATGGACAACAACAAAACCGTCAAGCAAGTGGTAATGGAAGGTGTGCAAAACGTGGTGGACGCACTGGCCGAGTACGAAGAAATCAACCAAAAGTTCG
>CAYRHC010000243.1:0-2433 GCA_964423935.1 uncultured Bacteroidales bacterium
AGCCGTTTCGAACGAGGCCTTACGCCGGTTCCACGAACACAGAAAACAAGGCGACTTACGTGTATCGCCATCCGCATCGAAAGAGCGCTCGCGCAGCAGAAACTCCACCCCATGCGCCTGGCAATGGGCACACAGGAAGTCCGTATCGGCTTGATAGGGGATATTGCTCATGCGCACATGCAGCGCATACACCTTGAAACGCGGACGAAACACGGCCGACATATCGCCCAGCAACTCTACCAGTGCCAGGGAGTCCTTACCGCCCGACAAACCGATGAGCAGGGCATCGCCATCGTTAATCATGCCGTAATCGCGCACGGCTTTGCGCAGCAGCCTATCCAAACGATAACGCAACCTTTGCTCAGGACTGAATTTTGACATGGTGGTCGTAGAAGCTGTTATTTTTTCGCAAAATTAAGCCATCATCTTCATAGAATAGTTGCAAGAAGCATTATTTTTGTAGATTAAAACATCGCCCTATGAGAAAAACAATACTGCTATATATTGTCCTTTTTATCTGTCTAAGTCTTGATGCCCAGACGCTTACCCAAGCGCGCGAGTTGCTCGCCCAAGGTGATTACGAGCAGGCTATGCCCGTGTTCCGCAAAGAACTTGCCCGCAAGCCCAACGATGCCAGTCTCAACTATTGGTACGGCGTTTGCCTCTATCATCTGCAAGACAAACAATCGGCTGTCCGGCACTTGACCATCGGCGAGAAAGGGCGTATCAAAGAGGCCAGTTATCTTTTGGCCGATGCCGCTTTCGAACGACGCGATTTTACAGCCTGCCAAAACCATCTCGACCGTTACATTCTCTACAACACCGGCAAACATCAAAGCGAAATCGCCTATATGATACGGGTTGCTTCGCTTTATTCCAAGATGTTGCCCCAAACCGAAGACGTACTGGTTTTCGATAGCGTCATCGTGCACAAAGACAATGTTTTAGACGTCATCAAGTTGCATCCGTCCTGCGGAAAACTGGCCCTCTGGAACGGAACCGTGGTGTACATGAATGAAAAGGGCAACCTCTGCTACACGAGCGATTCCATCAAGGGAAAAGGCCGTGATATCGTACGCTACAACAAAATGCCCGACAGTTGGGAGCGCGAAAGTCTCGACGGACAGCTCAACAGTGCCTACAACGAAAACTGGCCCTTCGTTCTCAACGATGGTGTCACCATTTATTTTGCCAGCGACCTGCCCGGAGGCTTGGGTGGCTACGATTTGTATGTGAGCCGCTATAGTGCTGTGAGCGAAGACTTTTTCAAGCCGGAAACCCTTCCCTTCCCCTTTAATTCCACGGCCAACGACTATGCCTATATCGTGGACGAAGTGCTGGGACGCGGCTATCTGGTTTCCGACCGCCGTCAAGACAAGGACAGCCTTATCGTCTACAGTTTTATTCCCAATACTTACCGTCGTGTCGTACAGGACAAGACAGATGAAGAACTGCTGCAATTGGCCGAACTCAGCTCCATTGCCGCCACATGGAACGGCATCAACGCCGACTCTGTCAAGACCGTGCTGGAGCAGAAATACCGGGAAGCCATGCAGCATTTCAGCCAGGACGAACAGAAGGCCGGCGAAAGCAATCACGATATCAGTCTGCTTATTTACGATGATATCTATTACAGTTCGGTCGACGATTGCCATTGCGACGAGGGCAAGAACCACTTTGAGGAATGTGTCCGCCTGCTCAAGGCGCAGCAGCAGCTACAGAAAACGCTCGACAAGAACCGCAACCAGTTTGCCGACAGCACCAAGGGCAGCGAACAGCGTAGACGCATTGCCAGTCGCATCCACGCTGCCGAAAACAACCTGTTGCAGCTTCAAGCGTCCTACAACAGCCATCTGCAGGCCCTGCGTCAAGCCGAGATCCCTTATCTGAACAAATAAAGAAAGCCATGAGGATAGCCGAATCCGAACTTATCGTCAATGATGACGGCAGCGTTTTCCACCTGCACCTCAAGCCCAGCCAGCTGGCCGACAAGCTGATACTGGTGGGTGACCCGGCGCGCGTGGACACCATAGCCGCGTTGCTCGACGAGCGCGAATGCCGTGTGCAGAACCGTGAATTTCTTAGCGTTACCGGCTCGTACCGGGGCAAACGTCTGAGCGTTCTGTCGACGGGTATCGGCAGTGAGAACCTCGACATCGTAATGAACGAGTTGGATGCCCTGCGCAACATCGACCTTGGCACACGCGAGTGCCTCCCGCAGCGACGTCCTTTGGAAATAGTTCGCATCGGTACTTGTGGCAGCCTGCAAGCCGATATTCCACTGGGCAGTTTCCTGCTGTCGGAAAAGTCGATTGATGCCTGCGGCCTGCTTGCTTACTACAAGGCTTGCAACGATATCTGCGACCGGGAGTTCGCCAGGGCCTTCGTGGAGCAGACCGGTTATCTGCCCGAGTGGCCACGACCTTGCGTGGT
>CAYRHC010000244.1:0-2425 GCA_964423935.1 uncultured Bacteroidales bacterium
GAAGGATTGATTCAGACTGTATATGAAGAGGGGGTTACAGCATTTGATATTCATGATCTTCATGAAGGAACAACTCTTGAAGCAGAAGGTCAGCTTCATGCAGAAGAGCGTGCTCCTAATGGCGTTGAGGTAAGACTGACAAAGATCAAAGTACTTTCCCAGCCGACAGAGGCTATGCCACTTCCCATTGGTAAATGGAAAATGAAAACTTCTCTCGAAGCAAAGCTGAATTATCGTCCGATTTCTCTTCGTAGATGATATTGACCCCGGGCCAGGCGGCGCGCGCCATATTGACGGCATCGTTGGCGATATCGCGCAGGTAGATGGCACGTCTTTGCGGCACGGCAATACGGGTAAGGCTGCGGTACGACTGCACGAAGCTTATCAAGGACTCGGACGAGGAGGCAATGGTGCTTAGAGCCTTGCGGACATCGTCGGTGTCATAATCGGAAAAATGCTGCGAAAGCTCGGCGCTAAGGCTGGCCACAGGCGTTACCGTGTTCATAATTTCGTGGGTCAGCACCCGGATAAGCCGCGTCCAGGATTCGCTCTCGTTATTCTCCATTTCGCGCGTGATGTCGTTGAAGGTGACTATCTTGACGCTTTTGCCGTGGATGCTTGCGCTACAGGCACTGATGGCTATTTGGCGACTGCCTTGTACGCTGTCGAGCGAGCTGCGGGTTTCGTTTTCGACGGCCGAAGCCAGGGCGGCGGCCAGTGTCGGTGAGAGTCGCTCTATTTGTTTGAGGCTGACAATGTCGGGCAGCCCGAGCAGTTCCTTGGCCGCCGCATTGCAATAGGGTATGTCTTCAGCGTCCAGCACCAGCACCCCACTCTGCACGTGGTCGAGCATGGCGCGAAAGTAAAGGTCGCGTTCGCGCAGTTCGTTCTTTTCCTGTTCGAAGATGCCCCGAAGACGGTTGAGTGCGCGGTTGAGCCGCCGGTTCTTCCAGAGACTCTCGCTGTAGCGGAAAGCCGTGTCGCCACTGACGATGGCATCGGACATGAAATCTATCTTGCCTATCATCTTGCTTTTGGTCAGCAGCGAGGCCAGAAGGGCCGCCACTACCGCCAGCGCGATGGCTGCTAGAACATAAGCCCAAGTGGTCATATACCGTATTTTTTCAACTTGGCGTATAAGGTGGGACGGCTGATGTTCAGCGACTTGGCCGCCAAAGAAATATTGCCGCCGAACTTGGACATGGCGGCGCGGATGGTCAGTTCTTCGGCATCCTCTATGGTATTGTCGGCAGACACTTCAAGGGCGCTGGCGACTACCGGTTCCAGACCGAGGGTGTCGAGGGTTTTGCCGTCGGAAAGGATGACGGCCTTTTCGATGCAGTTGCGCAGTTCGCGCACATTGCCGGGCCAGTGGTAGCTTTCGAGTTCGCGCCGGGCTGCGGGCGCAATGCTTTCGACGGAGCGTCCGTACTTTTGGGCAAATTCGTGGAGGAAACTTTCGGCCATGGGCAGGATGGCATCCTTGCGCTGACGCAGCGGGGGCAACTCCAGACTGATGGTATTGAGACGATAGTAGAGGTCTTCGCGGAAGAGTCCGCTGCGTATCAGGGCCGGTATGTCGGCATTGGTGGCGCAGATAAGACGGATATCCACCGGTATGCTCTTGCTGCCGCCCACGCGGGTTAGGCTGCGGCTTTGCAGCACGCGCAGCAGCTTGGCTTGCGAACGCACGGGAATATTGGCGATTTCGTCCAGAAAGAGCGTGCCGCCGTCGGCTTGCTCGAACTTGCCGGCGTGGTCGGTCTTGGCATCGGTAAAGGCACCCTTTACGTGTCCGAAGAGTTCACTCTCGAACAGGGTTTCGGTAATGGCACCCGCATCGACACACACCAGTTCGTGCCCCGAGCGGGCCGAAAGGCGATGGATTTCGTGGGCCAGCACATCTTTGCCCGTTCCGTTTTCGCCCGTGATGAGCACACTGGCATCTGTGGCGGCCACTTTCTCAACGTCCTTGCGAAGGGCGGTCATGGCCGGGCTGCTCCCCCAGTACATGCTCACCTGCCCCTGCGGGGCGGGCGCCGGCTGCGCCGGCGCCACGCTGCGCTTGTCGCGCAGCGTGGTGAGCAACTGTATGAGCCGCGCATTGTCCCAGGGCTTCACGATAAAGTCGTCGGCACCGCGTTTCATACCCTCCACAGCCAATGAAATATCGGCGTAGGCCGTAAAAAGTACCACCGGCAGCGCGGGCCATTTTGCCTTGATTTCGCCCAGCCAGTACAGCCCCTCGTTGCCCGAGTTGATGTCGCGCTCGAAGTTCATGTCGAGCAGCACCACGTCGGGCCGCCAGCGTTCAATGTCGCCGAGCAGCGTCACGGGCGATTCGAGTGTGTTTATCTGTTCGAAACTGCCGGCCAGCAGCAGCTTCAAGGCTTCGCGTATGCCACGGTTGTCGTCAACCACCAGA
>CAYRHC010000245.1:0-2414 GCA_964423935.1 uncultured Bacteroidales bacterium
ACATCAACAAATACAACCGTGTGGTGGTGACCGAAACCGAAGTGGAACAGACGGCCCGCTATGCCAATCCCATCCGGGGCAACGTACAGAACCGCAATGTGGATGTTGAAATCGAAGCCTTGTTCTCCATCAGCTATTACGAAGAGGAAAAGCCCATCGACACCAAGAAGGCCATGAACTACGAGCCTTACCTGGAGGAGCTGGCCGCACAGGGCGTATCGCTGTACAATCTGCGTATCACGCGCAGCGAACGGGCACTGAAACAAGATGAAATTGACCGTCACTTCCATTCCATCGACAATTATTCCCAACTCATAGAAGAACATCCGCGTCAGGCCGCCTATTATTTTGCCCGCGCCATCGACTTCTCGCTCGTGAAGGACGTAGACAACGCCATTCTCGATTTGGACAAGGCTATTTACCTGGATTCCAAGGCCATTCTGGCATATTTTCATCGGGCCAACCTGCGCTTTCAACAGATTCTTTTCCAGCAGGCCGAAGGCGAAATCGCCGAGAAGCATTTCGGTTCGGAATTTATGCTGGTGATGCAGGATTTGGACAAGATTACCGAGTTGGCACCGGGTTTCATCTATGCTTGGTACAACCGAGGCAATATGCGGTTTATGCAGAAGGACTACCGCAGCGCCTTGGAAGACTACAACCGCGCCATCGACCTGAACGGCGATTTCGCCGAGGCCTGGTACAACCGGGGCATCACACGCATCTATCTTGGACAGCGCAGCGAAGGCCTCAGCGACCTGAGCAGGGCCGGAGAACTGGGACTGTACAAGGCCTACAATCTCATCAAACGTTTTTCAGAATAGCTTTTCACAGGCCGCGTCGCGCTTCCATCCAAGCCTGCAGGATAATGGTAGCGCTCACTTTATCGTAGAGGGCCTTGTCGCGACGGTCTTTCTTTTTGACACCGCCGGCTATGATGGCCTGCTGCGCCAGCACCGAAGTATAGCGTTCATCGTAATATTCCAGCGGCAATTGGGGATGCCGCGTACGGAACTCAGCCACGAACTTTTCTATGTAGGGCATACTCTGCGAAGGTTGTCCGTTCATCTGACGGGGCAGTCCCACCACTACCCGATCCACGCTCTCACGCTGCAGATAGTCGTCCAAAAAGGCATGAAGGTTTGTGGTCTCGACCGTCGTCAAGGCATTGGCTATCAGTTGCAAAGGATCGGTCACGGCTATGCCCGTGCGTTTGAGTCCGTAATCGATGGCGAGTATTCTTCCCATAGCGGCTTTAGCGGTAAATGCGGTTCTTGTTCAAAGCTTGATGATAACGTTGCGCGTAGGCGTTGTGCTGGCGCAAGTTGGTGGAAAAGTAATGGTGGCCGGAAAAATCGTCTTTGGCGCACATATACAGATAGTTGTGGTGTGGCGCTGCGAGCACGGCCTCAAGAGCGGCTTTGGAGGGAATGCGCACCGGACCGGGCGGGAGACCCAGATGCTGGTAAGTATTGTAAGGCGAATCCACCTCGGTATGTTCCTTAAGCACCCGTTTGATGCTGAAATCCTGCAGGGCAAACTTAACGGTGGGACAAGCCTGCAGGTACATGCCGCGGCGCAAGCGGTTCAAGTAAATACCCGCCACGATGGGCCATTCGTCTTTAGCATTGGTTTCTTCTTCCACGATGGACGCGATAATGGACACCTCTATGGGACTAAGTCCTTGGGATTGGGCCGCTTGCAAGCGCCGCTCGGTCCAAAACTCATGCCAGGTCCTCTCGAAAAGCTGGCACAGACGTTCGGGCGACATATTCCACCACACTTCGTAGGTATCGGGCAGGAACAAGGCTGGCAGGGTCTCCAGACTCAGCGCATTGCGCTGCAGAAAGACGCTATCGGTTAAGGCCGCCATTATCTGGGCGGAATCGAGCATAATCTGATGCGAAAGAATACCGGCCAGCTGTGGCAAGGTACGCACATTGTTAAATTGCAGCTTCACCGGCTTTTGCAGACCTTGCGTCAGCACTGCCAGCAGGCTGCGGTTGGAGGCTTCGGGACCCAGTTCGTAATAGCCCGTGCGGATATGTCGGTCGAGATGACGCAGGCGGGCCAAAGTCTTGAAATCGCCCGGACGCTGCAAATAAGGCTGCAACTGGGCCGTAACGTTCTCGAAGCTGTCACCGGGATACACCTTCAGGCAGATTTTCCCCTGGTCGGGCTTAAGATTGTTCTGTCCGACCATCTGCCAGGCCCGCCAAGCCGTCAAGGCCAACAGCAAGATTCCCAGCGCAATGGCAGCGATAATTATTTTTTTCGATAATATTTGACAATTTTTCGCCATAATTCAAACTCTTTTGTTTACCTTTGCAACGCTTTTGAAAACCGGTTTGGCCGGCTTTCAGTCACTGCTAAGGAAGGATGGGTGAGTGGCTGAAACCAACAGTTTGCTAAAC
>CAYRHC010000246.1:0-2388 GCA_964423935.1 uncultured Bacteroidales bacterium
GTGAGCCTGCTCTCGCTCATGCAGGACGAGCCGGTGTTCAAGGCTGCCATTGCCATTGCGCCGGTGAGCGACTGGCGCTACTACAACACAGCCTACACCGAGCGTTTTATGCGCCGCCCGCAGGAGAACCCGCAAGGCTACGAGGCTTACAGTGCCTTCAACCGTATAGACAAATTCTCGGGCAAGCTGCTGCTGGTTCACGGCCTGTCGGACGACAACGTGCATCCCAACCAGAGTATGGAGCTGGTCGATGCTTTGGTTCGCCAAGGTATCCAGTTCGATATGCAGTTTTATCCCAACCGCAACCACAGCATTCTGGGTGCTCCCTATCGCCAGCATCTTTACCGTCGTTGCTTTAACTTCCTCGAAAACAACCTTAAATAATATGAACAAACTATCTATCATCAAAGTTGGTGGCAAGGTGGTGGAAAACCCCGAAAGCCTGGCTTGCCTGCTGGAAGAATTCAGACAAATTGCAGGATACAAAATTTTGGTACACGGCGGTGGCAAACTGGCTACCGAACTGTCGGAAAAGATGGGCATCGAAACACGCATGGTGGACGGCCGCCGCATCACCGACAAGCCCACGCTGGATGTAGTGACGATGGTGTACGCGGGTCTGGTAAACAAGACTATCGTGGCCAAGCTGCAAGGGCTGGGCGTGAATGCCATGGGCCTGTGCGGTGCCGACTTCAACTTTATCCGCTCCATCAAGCGACCGGTCAAGGACATCGACTATGGTTTCGTGGGCGATGTGCAGGAGGTGCAGGGCGACGTACTGGCCGACCTTATCAACCAGAATATCGTGCCGGTGGTAGCGCCCATCACGCACGACCGTCAGGGTCAGCTGCTCAACACCAATGCCGACACGGTGGCCAACGAAGTAGCCAAAGCCATGGCGCAGCATTTCGACGTGTATCTGTACTACTGTTTCGAAAAGGCGGGCGTGCTCAGCAATCCCGACGACGACAACAGCCTTATCCGCGAAATCACGCCCGAAAGCTACGAGCAATATAAAGCCGAAGGCATCATCCAAGGGGGAATGTTACCCAAACTGGACAATGCCTTCAATGCCTTGGCCTGCGGCGTGAAGGAAGTCTTCATTACCAAGGCCGACTGTCTGCTGCAGAACAGCGGAACGCATATTATCGACGAATAAGCCCTATTGACGGGTGCGCCGGTTGGCGGGCTCTTCGCTCAGCTTCTCTATCAAATCTTCGTTGTTGAGGTCTTCTTCGCTCAAGACAAAAGGCGTGTTGTAATAATGCCGAGGCGGCACGCCGGCTTCGCCGTAATAGGAACGGATCTGGTTGTCGCGACGTATGCGGGTTTCTTCCTGCTCGGCCTGGTTCACCGTATCTTCCTGTCGAAGCTGTTTGACACCCGTCACTTCGTTCACGCCAAAGCCGCTGGCCAAAAGCGTCACCTTCAGGTCTTCTCCCAAACTGTCGTCGATGGAAATACCCCAGATGACCACCTTCACGCGACCTTCGAACTGCTCCATAAAACGGTTTATCTGCCGCGTTTCCTCCAGCACCAGTTCGTGCGAGCTGCTGCAGGAGATGTTGAACAGTATCTTGCTGGCACGATAAACATCGTTGTTGTTGAGCAAGGGAGAATGCAGGGCGTTGTTCATGGCATCGATAACGCGGTTCTGGCCACTGGCCGTTCCCGCACTCATCACCGCCACGCCACCGTCTTTGAGGATGGTCTGCACATCGGCAAAATCAAGGTTGATATAGCCTGTCAGGGTGATGATTTCGGCGATGCTCTTGGCAGCCGTGCAGAGCGTGTCGTCGGCCTTGCGGAAACCGTTCATCACCGTCAAGTCGGGATAGATGTTGCTGAGCAGGTCGTTGTTGATGACCAAGAGCGCATCCACTTCCTTGCTGATGGCATCCACGCCGTCCATGGCTTGATTGATTTTAACCGCGCCCTCCCACGAGAAGGGAATGGTGACAATACCGACGGTGAGGATACCCATGGAACGGGCTATACGGGCAATGACGGGCGCAGCGCCGGTGCCCGTGCCGCCGCCCATACCGGCGGTGATGAAAACCATCTTGGTGTTATCACCCAAAGCGCGTCGCAAATCCTCCTCGCTCTCTTCGGCGGCGGCACGCGCCTTCTCGGGCTTGTTGCCGGCACCCAGGCCGTGCGTTGTCTCCGGACCCAACTGCAATTTGTCGGGAATGGGCGAGGCGAACAGCACCTGCTGGTCGGTATTGCAAATAAGGTAGCTGACATCGCGGATGCCTTGGCTGAACATATAGTTGACGGCATTGCCGCCGCCACCGCCCACACCTACCACCTTGATGATGGTAGCCTGTTTTTCGGGCAGTACAAAAGGTATCAATTCTTTATCTTCTTCCATAATAGCACTTTTAA
>CAYRHC010000247.1:0-2376 GCA_964423935.1 uncultured Bacteroidales bacterium
CGCAGTTCGGCCACTTGAGCCTCGAACTTTTCGTCCAACTGAGGCAACAGGGCCTTGTCGGCAGCCTGGCTCTTGCGGGTCTTCATAGCCCTGGAGTATAGCTTGGAGCCGATAACCACGCCGCGCAACGAAGGACTGGCCTTCAAAGACGCATCCTTGACATCGCCGGCCTTGTCGCCGAAGATAGCACGCAGCAGTTTTTCCTCGGGCGAAGGATCAGACTCGCCCTTAGGTGTAATCTTACCGATAAGGATATCGCCGGGCACCACGTGGGCACCGACGCGGATAATACCGTTTTCGTCCAAATCCTTGGTAGCGTCTTCGCTCACGTTGGGGATGTCGGAGGTCAACTCTTCCATACCGCGCTTGGTTTCGCGCACTTCCAAGGTATATTCGTCAACATGGACAGAGGTGAAGATGTCTTCGCGGACCATACGTTCGTTCAGTACGATGGCATCTTCGTAGTTGTAACCCTGCCAAGGCATGAAAGCCACTTTCAAGTTGCGGCCCAGGGCGAGTTCGCCGTTTTCGGTAGCGAAACCCTCGGTGAGCAGCTGGCCTTCTACCACGCGTTCGCCCGAGCGTACGATAGGACGCAAGTCGATGGTGGTGCTTTGGTTGGTCTTCTGGAATTTGGTAATATGATAAGTTTTCTCAGCGCCGTCGAAGCTGACGAATTCTTCGTCTGCCGTACGGTCGTAACGCACCGTGATGGAGTCGGCGTCTACATAGACAACCTCGCCACTGCCTTCGGCGGTAATCTGAGTACGTGAATCGCGAATAATCTGACCCTCAACACCCGTACCGACAATAGGAGCTTCGGGACGGAGGAAAGGCACGGCCTGACGCATCATGTTCGAACCCATCAAGGCACGGTTGGCGTCGTCGTGTTCCAAGAAGGGAATCAATGAAGCGGCAATAGAGGCAATCTGCGAAGGAGCAACGTCCATCAGGTCAACCTGACTGGGTTCAACCACGGGGAAGTCGGCCTCCAAACGAGCCTTGACACGATTGTTGACAAAAGTGCCGTCGGGATTGAGCGGAGCATTGCCTTGGGCCACCACCTTGTTTTCTTCTTCTTCGGCCGTGAGGTATTCCACATGGTCGAGCACCACCTTGCCGTTTTCAACCTTGCGGTAAGGCGTTTCGATAAAGCCCAAATCGTTGATTTTGGCATAAACGCACAAGGATGAAATCAAACCGATGTTAGGACCTTCCGGCGTTTCGATAGGACACAGACGGCCATAATGGGTATAGTGTACGTCTCGCACTTCGAAACCGGCACGGTCGCGCGACAGACCGCCGGGGCCCAATGCAGAAAGACGACGTTTGTGCGTCATTTCGGCCAAGGGGTTGGTCTGGTCCATGAACTGCGACAGGGCATTGGTACCGAAGAATGAGTTGATAACCGAAGAAATGGTCTTGGCGTTGATCAGGTCGACGGGATAGAACACTTCGTTGTCGCGCACGTTCATGCGGTCGCGGATGGTGCGGGCCATACGGGCCAGACCGATACCGAACTGGGTGTTCAGCTGTTCGCCTACGGTACGCACACGGCGGTTGCTCAAGTGGTCAATATCGTCGACATCGGCCTTAGAGTTGAGCAGTTCGACAAGGTAGGTGATGATATTGATAATGTCTTCCTTGGTCAGCACCTTAACATCCATGCTGATGTTCTGGCCCAACTTACGGTTGATGCGGTAACGTCCCACTTCACCAAGGTCATAACGCTTTTCGGAGAAGAACAGGTTTTGGATAACCTCACGTGCCGAAGCGTCATCGGAAGGATCGGCATTACGCAACTGACGGTAAATGTAGTAGATAGCTTCCTTTTCCGAGTTGTTGGGGTCCTTGTTCAACGTATTGAAAATAACGCTGTAGTCGGAACGTCCTTCTTCTTCCTTGTGCAACAGAATGGTCTGTGCACCCGATTCAAGAATCGCATCGATATGGCTGTTTTCCAGCACGACTTCACGGTCAACAATAATTTCGTTACGTTCGAGCGTGGTAACTTCGCCGGTATCCTCGTCTGTGAAATCTTCTACCCACGATTTCAGCACACGGGCGGCAAGTTTACGGCCGACAACACGTTTCAGACCCGTTTTGGTAACCTTTACCTCTTCAGCCAAGTCGAAAATTTTGAGGATGTCCTTATCGGTCTCAAAGCCGATGGCACGCAACAATGTGGTTACGGGCAACTTCTTCTTACGGTCGATATAGGCATACATCACATTGTTGATGTCGGTAGCGAATTCTATCCAAGAGCCCTTGAAAGGAATGATACGCGCTGAATAGAGTTTTGTGCCGTTGGCGTGCAGGCTCTGACCAAAGAACACACCGGGTGAACGGTGCAACTGCGACACAATGACACGTTCT
>CAYRHC010000248.1:0-2372 GCA_964423935.1 uncultured Bacteroidales bacterium
TTCAAACAGCACGCTGCCGGCATCCGCCGTTTCAAAACCGCCGATAATGCGCAGCAATGTGGTCTTGCCACAACCCGAAGGGCCAAGTAAGGTCACGAACTCGCCTTTCTTTATCTGCAGGTTGATATCGTCGAGCACCTTCTTGTTGTCTTCGAAGACTTTGCTTACATGCTCAATGTTGATGATGACATCACTGTTTTTGGTCATAGCGCTAGCGATTAAAAGAGGTCGAACAAATCGAGGAAATAAGTGGCACCCACGTTAAGCGAGATGCCTTGGGCATAGTTATTGACGGCCAGAGCGCCGTGAATGCGAAGTTGCTCTAGGGGATAATAATTGGCAAGGACTCCACCAAAGAAGTAGTCATTCTCCATCCGGGCCAACGATGTCGGCACAAACCAGGGGTCTTCTTCGTAGCCGAACACGTCTCGACCGCTACGGTTGCTCTCCCAGCCTCCCTTGAGGGTGACATCCAACTTGTCGCTGAAGCTATATTTGACCGCAGCCATCAAGGTGGTTTCTTCGCTCAAAATCTTCTTGGCCTCGTAGCTGCGCGATATCCAATCAATCGTCAGTTCTACCTTGCCGAAGGTAAAGCGGTTGCCGCTGGCGAACACATACATGTTGTCTGCCCGAGCCTCGGAGAGCGGGTCCTGGTATTCCAGCAGGTTAAGCGACCAGATGGGGCTATACAGTCCGTACTCGCCCATCCAATAGAGCGAATAGGTAAACAGGCCGCTGTTGTTGTACTCGCCAAAGGGCGACACTGTCCATTGCAATGCCAGGGAAGTGCTTTCGTCGGGAGTGTCGTAGCCCCATGTCAGACCCCAATTATAGGTGTACAGGTTGTTCCACACCGTCGAGCTGAGGTTGTAGGTCATGTCGTAGTCGTAGTTGTCCTGGTCGAAAGAGCCCAAGAGCAGACATTGCTTGCCGGCCGTCAGACTGAAGCCCTCCAAAGAATACGTAAGGCTGGCCACGTCTAACCAGTTGGCATCGTCGCTGCGGCCTGTGTTCTCATACAGGGCGGCGGGCTCTGTGGACAACCAATGGTTCAATACCGAATAAGAAAAATGCTCTCCGAAATTTCCTTCGAACAAAGTATACAACGAAGTATTGCCAAAGTCTATTCCCAGATTGCTTCCTAGATAGGAATTCGCCTCTACACGGGGCACCACCAGAAGGGAGTGTTCGTTCTCACTGGAAAACAGGCTGCCGGCAAAGCAGCTCAAGAAAATCAACAAAGCAACAATTTTTTTCACTAGGCACGTTCTTTAAAAGTCAATCAATCGGTTTCTTACAGGGTATAAAAAATGGAACCCTCCCTATTGCTAGGGCGATTCCATAATTTTGGCATATTATTGTTCCACACAGACCAGCCTCCGTAATCGTTGATACGGATGTCCAAAACGATACCCAGTGGGTCAGGAGGCACGATGAATCTCTTGAGTGTGGTCATGGCAGCTGCTTAGATTTTGTCCAGCGACTGGGCGATATCTGCAATAATGTCTTCAACGTTCTCGATACCCACCGACAGACGGATGAGGTCGGGATTGATACCGGCCTGGCGCAACTGTTCCTCGCTCATCTGACGGTGCGTGTGACTGGCCGGATGAAGCAGGCACGAGCGGGCATCGGCCACATGCGTTACCACGGCTATCATCTTCAGACCGTCCATAAACTTGATGGTGTCTTCACGGGAAGCCTTCAGTCCGAAACAGAGTACACCGCAAGACTGGCCGTTCTTGAACTGTTTCTGAGCCAACGGATAATATGGGTCGTCTTTCAGACCGCTGTATTTGACCCAAGCCACTTTTTCGTTGGCTTGCAGGTATTCGGCCACCTTCTGTGCATTTTCGCAATGACGGGGCACACGCAGGTGCAGGGTTTCCAGACCCAAGTTCAGCAGAAAAGAGTTTTGGGGCGAAGGGATAGAACCGAAATCGCGCATGAGCTGTGCAGTAGCCTTGCGCATATAGGCCTCCTTGCCGAAAGCCTTGGTATAGGTAAGTCCGTGATAAGAAGCATCGGGCTGGGTCAGACCGGGGAATTTGTCGCCTTGAGCCTCCCAATCGAAATTGCCGCTGTCCACGATGGCACCGCCCACTTGCGTGGCATGACCGTCCATGTATTTGGTGGTGGAGTGCGTCACAATGTCGGCTCCCCATTCAAAGGGTCGGCAGTTGATGGGCGTTGCGAAGGTATTGTCCACGATAAGGGGCACACCGTTCTTGTGCGCGATACGGGCGAACTTCTCTATATCCAGCACACAGCAAGTAGGGTTGGTGATGGTTTCGGCAAACAGACACTTGGTGTTCGGTCGGAACGCCTTCTGGATGTTCTCTTCGCTGTCGTTTTGGTCGATGAGCGTC
>CAYRHC010000249.1:0-2352 GCA_964423935.1 uncultured Bacteroidales bacterium
TAGCCTCTATACGGTTGCTTTGCCCGGGATAGAGTTCTTGCAATAACTGATATATCTTGTCTTTTTCTTCTTGTCCGGCTTGGGTGTAGAGTTGTATCACTTCGTCCAATTTGGCATCGGAAAAATTGCTGAGCAAAGGCGAACGCGAGTCGTGGTTCTTCAGTGCCGTGAGCACAGACAGCGCTTTGGTGATATTGGCGCGGCCTTCGTCGGTTTTGTCGTAAAGCAGGTCCAGCCCTTGCCGGTGATACTGGTACATCAGCTGGCGGTACTGGCTTTCGGTGGCATTGGTCAGTGCATCGACCCACGACCAGCAGTTCGATTTGTCGCCGTGAGCCTTCCAGTTGTCACCCAATGAACCTTGGGCCATCGAAACGATGTTCTGAGCCTGTTGCAAATATACTTCACCGCCCAAGGGCGCGAAGCTGTCGAAATCCATGGCCAGGATGATGTACACCCAAAAAGCCACGGTGGCCGTCAAATTGTCGGTGATATTGTCGGGATTGAACTCCAGACTCTGTCCTTCACTGTACTCGAACTCGAAGTTCTGGCGCAGGTTGAGCATCGGGCTGACGTAAGTGGCGTTGAAGACCGGCCGGCGCGACTGCACCTGCATCTCCACCTTGTGCACGTTATCGTTGGTTTCGCTGAAGATGAACATAAAGCCGCAGTCAATCTTCTCCACTTTCGAGAACGTGGCCGTGGTCCATTGCCTGGTGTTGAGAAAATCGCTCAAATTGTTCTGAAAACTCTCGTAGACAGCCTTGTCGGTACCGCCTATCTTGTCGGTATTGATTTGTACACGACAATTCAGTTCCTGCGCCTTCAGACCGAAGACGATGGAAAACAGCAAACAGAAAAGGCTGAAGCTTCTGGTCATGGCTAGCGACGGCTGTGGGTCAAGGCGAAATCGACAATATCGACAGCCAGTTCTTGCTTACTTTTCAGGGGAAGGTCCAAACAGCCTTCTCCGCTGACGATACATACCTTGTTGGTGTCGCAGCGGAAACCGGCTCCCGGATCTTGCAAAGAATTCAGCACGATGGCATCAAGATGCTTGCGAAGCAGTTTGCGGTCGGCATTTTCGCGTGCATGGTCGGTTTCCAAGGCAAAGCCCATCAAGTACTGACCCGGTTGTTTCATAGTGCCCAAGGCTGCGGCAATGTCAGGGTTGGCCTGCAAACAGATACAAAGCTCAGGCATATCTTCGCGTTTGATCTTGCTGTCGGACATCGTGGCGGCTTTGTAATCGGAAACGGCAGCGCAAAGTATGCCCATCTGACAAGAGGGGAATTCCGCCACACAAGCCTTGTACATTTCGTCGGCACTTTCCACATCGATACGGCGGACATTGCCGGCGGGCGTTGGCAAGGATACGGGGCCGGCTACCAGTACCACTTCAGCGCCACGTTCGGCGCAGGTCCGGGCCAAAGCAAAAGCCATCTTGCCCGAAGAATAATTGCCGATAAAACGCACGGGATCAATCTTTTCGTAAGTGGGCCCACCGGTAATGAGCACCTTTTGTCCTTGCAGGTCGCCCGCTTTGGCGAAATAAGCCTCCAGACACTCAACAACAACTTGCGGTTCCTCCATACGGCCTTTACCTTCGAGCCCGCTGGCCAATTCGCCGAAGCCCGGCTCAACAATGATATTGCCGTAAGACTGTAGCAGCCGCAAATTGGCTTGGGTAGAAGGATGACGGTACATATCCAAGTCCATGGCCGGTGCGACAAACACCGGCGCTTTCATCGACAGATAGGTGGTGATGAGCATATTGTCGGCTATGCCGTGGGCCATCTTCCCAATGGAACACGCTGTGGCAGGCGCTATCAGCATAGCATCGGCCCAAAGGCCCAAATCAACATGGCTGTGCCACTGGCCGTCGTTGGCAGCAAAAAACTCGCTCACCACCGGTTTGCCCGACAGTGGCGACAGCGTCACGGGACTGATGAATTCCTTGGCCGCCGGGGTCATCACCACTTGCACTTCGGCACCTTTTTTGACAAGCAATCTAAGTAAAAAGGCGGCTTTATAGGCTGCAATACTGCCCGTTATGCCCAATACGATATGTTTTCCTTGCAACATCAGAACAAAGAGTTGTCTTCGAGACGGATTCTAGTCAGCACCTGTTTGGTGTTCAGACTGAATTCACCTCCCAAAATCCATGAATAATAGCCGGGATCCGTACGCAGTACTTCGCGCACGGGTTTATCCTTGTATTTGCCGAAGTTGAAAACTTCCACGTTCTTGTCGTTGTAAACGATGCGGCCGGCGAAATCGACATTGCGCGTCTGACGCGAGAACTCGGCCAGAAAGGCGATATCGTTCTGCAACTCGTCGGGATAACGATCC
>CAYRHC010000250.1:0-2352 GCA_964423935.1 uncultured Bacteroidales bacterium
CCATGCCTTGCACGGTAATCAGGCTACTGTCGCTGATGGACGAAATACCCTTGATGGCTTTGCCTTCGCCCGAGGACATCTCACGCGAAATGAAAGTGCCGGGAGCGTCAGGATTGAAAGTATTCTTGATACGGATGGGGATATTGTCGTGATAGACAGGGAAAATCGTAGGCGGATAAAGCACTTTGGCGCCGAAGTTGCAAAGCTCCATAGCCTCGACAAAACTCAGATGCTCAATAACGTAGGCATTGTTGATAACCTTGGGATCGGCCGTCATAAAACCGTCCACATCGGTCCAGATTTCCAGCACGGAGGCCTTGAGTTCGGCAGCCATGATAGCGGCTGTATAGTCGGAACCGCCACGGCCCAAATTGGTGGTTTCGCCCGTCTGGGCACTGCTCGAGATAAAACCGCCCATCACCGTCAGCTGGGGCAGCGACTTGCACTGCTCATACACGGCCTTGGCGGTCTGCTCGAAGTTCACCACATTCTTGTTGTATTTAAAATCGGTCTTGATCAGGTCGCGTGCCTCGATATGCTTGGCGCCGAGCAACTTGGCCACCATCACGGAAGCAATTCTCTCGCCGTAGCTCAAAATGACGGCCTCCGACTTGCGCGAGAGGTCTTCAATCAGGAACACACCCTGAAAAATATTGCTCAGTTCATCGAGTTTCTCATTAATCATCTGCATGATACCATCCTGCTCGTCGGGAGCGAAAACGTTTCTGACAAGCGTATCGTGCATCTGGCGCATCTTCTGCACATTGTCGCGATAAAGGGCATCACCGGCCGCGGCCTGACGCGATGTCTGTATCAGCAAGTCTGTCATGCCGCCTATGGCCGACACGACAACGAGCAACTGGTCTTTTTCTGCCGAAACGATTTTCTTGATGTTCAGCAAACCTTCTACGGAACCTACGGATGTTCCACCGAATTTGAGGACTTTCATATTGAATATTCAACTAAGATGACCTTGCAGCGTCCGGCATAACGAAAGCCGAAAAACCAGGCTGCAAGCCCGAGTATGTAAGATAAAGTGAATCGGAAAAATTTGGATAACAGGCTAAGGCTCTGCGCTTCCCTGTTGTGGCGGATGCGAAAAGTAAACTAGACCCCCAAAGGGGTGACGGTGGTGGTTCGGTTGTAGTAATAAACCATCTTTTTCATTTTTCCGGCCGCAAATATAATGCACGATGTATGCAAATGCAAATATTTTTAGGGTTTTGCCCGCTCGCCTTGCGCTTATTTAACCTCGCGCCGCAGCGTGCGCCTGCATCTTCTTGAGTACCGATTCCTTTACCTTGATGATAGTGCCGTGTTTATGTCCTTCGGGCAGATAAATCTCGTCGTCAATGGGTTCGAAGGTCTGGAAGTCGCGGGTGCGCACCGCCCCGAAGCGAGCTTCACGGTATACGTCGAAATAAATCAGCCAGTCCTGACCCACCTGTATGGCACATGCCCCTTCGGAATAGACGGGCGCGAACTTGACCGACGGGTGGGAATAAGGGCCGACAGCCGCCGGGGCAAAAGCGCAGAACAGGTCGCTGTAGCCGGGTTTGCGGTTATCCTTGATAATAACCACATAGTCTTGGGGCGCACGGCGCAACACAAAAGCGTCTATCGAATTGAAGCCCGGGTCGTAGAAGGGCCGGGTCGGAGCGAAGCTCTCGAAGTCCTTGGTAGTGGTATAATACTGACGGTGGGCATTGTTCTGTCCCAGACGATCGGCCTCGGTATAAGCCTGCGGCATGATGCTCGACGACCAGGCAATGAGAAATTCTTCCGTTTCGGGATCGTAGAACACTTCGGGAGCCCAGACATTGTTGGTCAGAGAGTCTTGCATAACGGGAATCACGCGCTGCTTAGACCAATGAATCAGGTCGTCGGAGCTGGCATAGCCGAAGCCTCTTTCGCCCGACCAGGCAATGGTCCACACCAAGTGGAAACGACCGTCGGGGCCTTGGCAAAGACTGGGGTCGCGCATCATCGATTGGGGCGAGAAACGGGCGGGTTCCATGCTTTGTGTCAGCACATTGTAATACTCGGCGTGCTTGTTGCCCACCTCGGGCTGCAGCCAGCTGCCGGGCAGACTGTCCCAATGGTAGCCGTCGTAGCTGTAGAGAAAATGCAGACCGTCCAGGGCGGGTTCGCGATGGCCGCTGAAAAGATACACTTCCTTTTCACAGCAGGAAGCAAACAAACCCAGCGTCAGCACCAAAGCCAGCGTATGTTTCAGAAGGGCTTTCATTGAAGCTTTATTTTATAAGTGAATGTTTCGTTGTTGACAGTCTGCACTTGCAGCAAATAGAGGCCTTGGGGCAGGCCTTCCAGGCTGAGGGATTCGCTATCAAT
>CAYRHC010000251.1:0-2352 GCA_964423935.1 uncultured Bacteroidales bacterium
CCCCAATTTTCGCGAACCCTGCGCATTTCCCTATCAAAAGCCTTGTTGGCAAACCGCCGGTAGATATAATAGTAAACGGCATCGGTTTGGATGGAGGCCTTGGCTCCCGTCAGCCAGTCGAAGGAACCGTAGTGCGACGACATCAAAAAACAGCCTTGTTTCTTGGACAGCGCCTCGTGCAAAAGTTCCTCATTGCTGAAGGTCATACGACGACGCATCTCTCGTTTGCTCATGTGGATGCTGTACACCGATTCTATCATCACTTCGGCGAAATTGCGGTATACACGCCATTCCATGCGCTTGATTTCCTTGGGTGTCTTCTCGGGAAAACTCTGCGTCAAATTCTGCCTTACCACCTTACGACGATAGCGGACAACATAGCAGAGTATCAAGGCACAGAAATCAGAGAAGGGTAAGAGCAGCGGCAGCGGCAGCCAGAACAGCAGCCAGAAGAAGGGATATATGATATAAAACATGGTTGAATCGTTAACGAGGGCAAAGATACAAAATAGCTGATTATCGTGCGATAAACTCGTCCTGGAAGTTGACCAGCCAGATCTTTTCGGTAGCTCGCGTCAGGGCGGTATACAGCCAACGATAATAGTCGAGACCCATCATGTCTTCTTGCACATAACCTTGGTCGAGAAAAATATGCTTCCACTGGCCGCCTTGCGACTTGTGACAAGTCATGGCATAGCCGTATTTCACCTGCAAGGCATTGAGCCAAGGATCCTTGCGCAGATTCTCGTAAAGTTCTTTCTTGCTGTGGCAGTCGGCATAGTCTTCCATAACTGCTTGATACAATGTCTGTTGAGATGGTGCATCGAGAGCGGGGGCTTGGGCGGTCAGCGCATTGAGCAGCACGCGCACCTGCATTTCCCACTGACTGTCCATAAAGCGCACGTCCAGGTCGGCGAAGCGGAAACCGTACATTTCCATGCTCCGTCGCACGCGCAACACTTCCAGCAAATCGCCGTTGGCGATGAAAGGCACCTCCTTGTATTCCTGCGACCAAAAATAGTTGTTGCGGGCTACCATCAGCAAATCGCCCGACGATAGTTCGTCTTCTTTGTAGAGTACCCGCGAGCGTATTCCTTGGTTGAAAAGTACGGCACGTTTGTTGGAACGGCAGATAATCTTACACTCGTCCATGTCCACTTGATGGTAGGACTCGCTAATGGCATCCACCATATCTTCGCCCTGCAAACGCACGACATCGTGCTTGTTCACCTTTATCTGCGGCAAAGCGCGTACGTCCATATCGGCGATGGCGCGCCGCAGTGCCGTGGCGTTACCGAGCAGTAGCGACATCTGCTGTTGACGCACCACTTCGCGCAGTTCTATCATTTCCACTTGAAAACCAAGGCTTTGCAAACAATCGGCATCGAGAGCCGGACTGACTTCTCTACCCACAGGCGGCAGCTGGGCCGTATCGCCCATCAGCACCAGTCGGCAATGGCGTCCACAATAGATGTACCGAAGCATGTCTTCCAACAAACGGCCACTGCCGAACATGGAGGCATCCTCGCCGGAATTGCCTATCATGGAGGCTTCGTCCACGAAAAAGAGGCAGTAGTCCTGCAGATTTTCACCCAGCACAAAGCCTTCGTAGGAGCCCGTCACCATCTTCTGATAGATTTTCTTGTGGATGGTAGTAGCCATCAGGCCGCTGTAGGCCGAGAAAACCTTGGCCGCACGTCCGGTGGGTGCCATCAGACAGAGTGGTACCTTGAGCGTGTGCAGCACCCTGACCACCGACGATATAAGTGAGGTCTTGCCCGTACCCGCATATCCTTTTAGCACGAATATACCGTCATCCTGGCGGCTCATCAGGAAAGCGAGCATGGCATCCAGCGCCTTCATCTGGTCGGTAGTGGGTTCATAACCAAATTCTTGCAGAACCTGCGCCTTAATTTGCCCAAAATTCATTTTCGGTATTTTTTTCGGGCATAAAAATAGTTATATTAAAATTCTTGTGCTACTTTTGCCAAATAGTTCTCAGAAGGCTTTCTTTCTGAGTTATTTTAGCCAAATTGAACAAAAAATAACATTATCGCTATGAAATCATTCTTCCGTGTATGCCTTGTTTGCGCCATCTGCCTGATGACCTACTTGTGCGTCGACAGCATCATGCGTCCTATCCGTTTCGACAAGGAAAAAGCCATCAGGGACAAAGCTGTCATCAACCGACTGATTGACATCCGTACCGCCCAGGTGGCCTTCAAAAACGCCAACGGTATTTTCGCCAACGAATTCGATACCCTTATCGGTTATGTCAAATACGGCAAGATGCCTTTCGTACTGAAGGAAGGAACGCTTACCGACCAGCAGTTGGAGAATGGTCTGACCGAA
>CAYRHC010000252.1:0-2342 GCA_964423935.1 uncultured Bacteroidales bacterium
ATTACCCTTGATGCTGACTTTATGATTCTCGTTCGAGGGGTCGTACTCGCTGTAAACACGCGTATAATCGTTGCGTTGCAGCAGGTTACGTTGCTTTTTAATCTTGGTAAAGAGTTCGAGCGGCACATCCATAAAGTTTTCTTCGGGCCATACCGAAAGCTCGTTGTTCACATAGTGCGGTGAGAGTTTGAGCGGAATCTCGTATTCGTAATAGTTGTTCTGATAGTCGCTGCCCAGACGCACAAAGACGGTCATCTCGTAATCGGAAGGCGCTTGCGGGTCGTCCTGCATAGCCTCGGCATGTACGAACATCTGCAAACGGTCGTATTGACGGAAGTCGATGGAGGTGTTCTTGTAGACGGCACGGGCATCGCCAGGCGACAGATTGCGAATCTTCAAGGCCAAAGACTGTTCGTTCTCTTCGTAGACACCGGGCTGGCTGGGGTCACCTTCGCGTTCCACGCCCGGCGGCAACATGTAATGCACCGGTTCGCGCGACGAGTTTTCTTCCAAATCGACGGTGGTCACTTCCATGATGGCGTCGTTTTCGGGCAAAACCTCGGTGTAGAGCGGTTTCTCGTAGGCCCGCCAGTCGCCGCGCACCAGGTCGAGGGTGGCCAGACGCAGCACCACACTGTCCTGGAAACCGGTCAGATACATTCGCATGAAACGTATGCTGTTGAATCCGTTGATGTTGCCCACGCGCTTCTCGTATTCACTCACGGGTATCTTGAATTGGTACCACGACACGGTTTCGGTGTTGCCGTTTTTGAGTTTCACCTGCGACGTGCGCTTGTCGTTGATAAAGTTTTTGCCCACCTGCATGTCTTCCTGCCGCAGCGACACGTGATACTGGTAATAGCGTTCGCTCTCGCTCAGGGTGAAATCTTCGTTGATATCTTCGATGTCGGGCACCGTGCTGGCCGCCGTTTCGTACGATTCGTCCGTGTCGCTGCGGGCCTGCGAGTTGCCGTGCGTACCGTTATAATATTTGTAACGGTCGATGATGGGCAGTTTGCGCTTGTCGTAATCCGTGCCACGGTAATGATGGTAATTGTCGCCGGCCGGGTCGTTGAGCGGCGAAAAAGGATCGGCCTGCATCATCTCCCGGGTAAGGGCATCCACATGCGTGCCGACGGCTTCCACATAGTCGGCGAAGAAAGCGGCTTCTTCTTCGTCGTTCAGGCCGTCCAGACCGACATCCTGTATGCGGCGCACGCCCGAAGTGTTGTCGAAAGCATAGACATTGACATTCTTGAGCGAGATTTTGCCCCACTTGGTATAGCCGATAACCGTACTGTCGCCATCGGTGGGCAGGCCGTTCTCGAAACTCTTCTTGCCGTCCTTGAGCACATCTTCCGAAATATCGCCCAAGTTGAAATACAAATCGCCACCCCGATTGACACCGGCCGTATCGTACACGAAAGGATCCATCAGCCAGAACTCGATGTATTCCACATTGTTCGATTCAAAGTTGGTCATGTTCGACTCTATCTTGCGCATCATGCCGCCCCAGCGCTGCTCGGGATTGGCCAGCGTTCCGTCCATGTTCATTCCGCTGATGTCGAAGTTGTAGGGGCCGCGCTGACGGGGATAGAACACCACGTTCATGATGTTGAGCAAACCCGTCTGATTGTACTGCAAGTCTTTGTCAGGGTAGATTTCCTTCTGGTTGACGGCGCGCACATAATGGTTCGACTGCTGGTCGTAATCGGAGCGCAGATGGTCGGGCGTCTGTGAACGGTTCTGCGTGAAAATCTGGTCTACGTAGTACCATGCCAGCAAGGCCCTGTTGTAGCCGTAGCGCAAGTCGTTGGAGTAAGCCGCTTCGGGAAATTTGCCCGAGGGGTCGTAAGGCGTAGATGCCAGATGCCATTGCGTCACGTCCTTGAGCGAAACCGATTTCTTGGCCGCTTCGAAATCGTCCACATAGACGGTGTTGTCAATTTGCTTGCTGGAACCCGGCACCAATTGTGCGAACTCGGCCCGCAGGGTCAGTTTCGAAGGCGCGGTAACGTTTACCAACGGCAAGAGGTCCAGCGCATTGGTCAAGGCCTGCGACTCGAAATCGAAAGCGGTGTGCAAGCCCCAAAGCGTGTTGTTCAGCGGCTCGGAGTTCATGTCCACCTTATTGGTGAGCGGACGCTCGGAAAGATGCATCAGCGTACCGCCCAGCACGAAATGGTCGCTGAAAGCATATTCCAGCGCCAGACCCGTGAAAGTCTTGCGCACCATGCTGTACACACCTTGGTCTTCGCAAGTGGCCTGGATACTAGCTCCCGACGAAAGGATATCGTTGTTGGTGATGGTGACGGTTCCTGAAATATAGTCTACAATGTAAT
>CAYRHC010000253.1:0-2330 GCA_964423935.1 uncultured Bacteroidales bacterium
CTGGAGCGGAGGTGCCGAAGGCCACCACGGTAAGACCGATAAGCAAATCTGATATTTTCAGACGTTTGGCCACACTGCTCGAGCCGTCCACCAAAAAGTCGGCCCCGAATGTCAACAGGACAAAGCCGACTACTATGAGCAAATACTGTATCATTTTCCAAAAAGGTTACGAATGGCCCGGTTCTGTCTCAAACCGTCTGTCGAAAAGCGGCAGATGAGCTGTTGTTGATGATCCAGACCATATTCTTTAGTATAATGTAAATTCCAGGAAAAAAGGCAATTGACAAAATTGTTGCGAAACAGATAGACATACAAATCGCAACAGTTGTACAGGGAAGAACGATAGAAGGGATCTCCTTGATAAAGCAAGCTGCCATAAGCATTGTATAAGGATTGCAAATCACTTCCCACATAAAGGCTGTTCTTGATGCCCATGTTTTTCCAGCGGGCACACACATCCAACACCAAGGCCCGTGTCCAGCTGGGGGCAATGGGTGATGTTCGGTCGCATTGGTAAGCAAGAAGGTAACCGGCCTTGAAATGAAGACTGTCCAGCAAAGGCAGATTCAAACTAAGATAGGGTTGCAGCAACATATCATCGCAAACGCCGTTCTTTTGGAATTTATAGCTGGCCAGATGGTTCATCTGCATCAAGGCTCCTGCTGCCAAGATACGCCACCGATATTGACCGTTGAAAATCAGCCGGAAGGCTTCACGCTGATCCAAGGTCTGCATGGAACGCCAATCGCAAATAAAATCGGCAAAAGCACGGTTGCTGCGGTACTGCAACAACGCGCCCTGTATATTAGGTCTGGCATACGCGATGGAATCGTATAAAATATAGGCGGGTAGATCCTCGCTGAGAAGGGTGTACGGCAACGAACCCAAACTCATGCTAAAACCCGAAGGTTGATGATGCAGGCGGTAGTAAATTGTGGGGATAAAGCTCTTTTCATCGATGGTTTTGCCCATCTCCTTGGTAAAATGCAGCCCCAACATCAGACGATGTTGCAGGCCTCGTGACTCATCATTGACAGCCAATCCTAATTCGGGCGACAGTCGGGTGGCGAAAATGGTTTGCGAGTGCTGGATATCGGCTTTATACTCACGGTTGTCGAAATAATTGAGCGCCTCAAGCTTGTATACCCATTGCGGCTGCAGTCCGTTGTCCCGAGTTTGGGCGCAGACGGGCCTAGTCATAGCCACAAGGGCCAAAAGCAGAAATGGGATGATGAAACGCTGCATCTTCATTATAGAGGATCGACATCAAAATAGATTTGCACTTGTCTGGTAAGCGGATCTTTCTGCAGATGCGCTTGCAGGCCGCAAAGGTAGTCTTTTATTTTCAAAAGCGACTGGGTGGGAGCTATTTTGAGACTGAGTTTCTGGATAAACACTTCACGCACTTTGGCCACGGCCGGGTCGAAAGGTCCGTAAACCATACCCGGAAACAAGGGCTCCAGGATATTGGCAAAATACTGCGCCGCCGTCTGCACCTTGCTTTGCTGAGGATGCTTGAACCATACATCGATGATGTAATAATAGGGCGGGTAATGAAAATCGTAGCGTTCCTTCATGGCATCCACATAGAAACTGGCATAGTCGTAGTGCAGGACGCGCTGAATGAGCGGTTGGGAGGGGTCGTTGGTTTGGATGACGACCGTGCCGCGCCGGCCCTTGCGGCCGGCGCGGCCGCTCACCTGCACCAAAAGCTGAAAAGCGCGCTCATGTGCCCTGAAATCGTTCTGGTTGAGCATCATGTCGGCATTGAGAACGCCCACCACACTCACATGGTCGAAGTCGAGACCCTTGCCTATCATCTGCGTACCGATAAGCACATCAATATGTTGTTGCTCAAAGTCTTTTATCGTCTGTTCCACCACGCTGCGCCCTGTCGTCACATCGGTATCCATACGGGCCACCCGAGCTTGAGGGAACAGTTGTTGCACCGCTTCCTGTATCTGTTCAGTACCATAGCCGAAACTGGCCAGCATGGGCTTACCACAGGCCGGACATCTCGATGGAATGGCATATTGCCGTCCACAATAGTGACAACGCAGACTGTTGCTTTGCTTATGGTAAGTGAGTGCCACATCGCAACGGCGGCAGCGCGGAGTCCAGTCGCAAGCCCGGCAACTCATCACCGTGGCATATCCGCGTCGGTTGTGGAAAAGTATCACCTGCTCGCCCTGTTCGAGTGCCGCCTTCATTTTTTCGATAAGCAAAGGCGTGAACATGGCTTGCATCTCTTTCTTGCGGCGGGCTCCTGAAAGATTGGCCAACATAATTTCGGGCATTTGCATATCGCGGTAACGCTCCTCGAGTTTTAT
>CAYRHC010000254.1:0-2324 GCA_964423935.1 uncultured Bacteroidales bacterium
AAGAAGGCAAGTTCATCTTCATCTCCGAGCCTCAGCTCTGGTACAACGTCGGCAAGCTTGTCGGTGTAGACAACCTGCACATCGGTACCGAAGTGGAACTCAGCTACAATTTTGCCGGCAACAGCGGTTTCTACTGCCGTCCTTGCCTCGGTACCAAGTGGGTCTTCTAAATTGAACCGTCATGTCTAATTTCCTCAGCAAAGCTTTCGGCTTCGATGCCGGCAAGCACAAGGTTCGTACCGAGATTGTAGCCGGTATCACCACCTTCCTGACCATGGCCTATATTCTGGCCGTGAACCCCAGCATTTTCAGCGCCATCCCCGGCATGCCCACCGGTGCCGTCTTCACCGCTACCGCTCTGGCCGCCATCGTCGGTACGCTGGCCATGTCTATCTACGCCAAGAAGCCTTTCGGCCTTGCCCCCGGTATGGGTCTGAACGCCTTCTTCGTCTTCACCGTATGCCTGGGCATGGGCTATACCTGGCAATTCGCCTTGACCGCCGTGCTTATCGAAGGTATCATCTTCATCATTCTCTCGGCCACCAAGGTGCGCGAAATGATTGTCAATGCCATTCCCGCTTCGCTCAAGAGCGCCATCGGTGCCGGTATCGGTCTGTACATCGCCTTTATCGGTCTGCAGAATGCCGGTATCATCTCCAACAGCGACTCTACCCTGGTTACCTTGGGCAACCTCAAGAGCGCAACCAGCGTACTGTTCATCATCGGTCTGTTCCTGACTTCCATTCTGGTAGTGCTCAAGGTAAAGGGCGGTATCCTTATCGGTATGCTGGCCACCACCATCATCGGTATCCCCATGGGTATCACCAACTTTAGCGGTCTTGTCGCCAAACCCGACTCTATCGCTCCCATCTTCTGCCAGTTCGAATGGAGCCACATCTTCTCGTGGGATATGCTGGTAGTGGTCTTCACCTTCCTTTTCATCGATATGTTCGACACCATCGGTACGGTGGTCGGCGTATCTGTCAAGTCGGGCATGATCGACAAAGACGGTCACGTTGACGGTATCAGCAAGATTTTGATGGCCGATGCTGTTGCCACCGCTGCCGGTGCCTGCTTCGGTACTTCTACCACCACCACCTACATCGAAAGCGCATCGGGTGTTGCCGAAGGCGGCCGCACGGGTCTTACCTCGTTTGTCATCGCCATCTGCTTTGCCATCGCCCTGCTCTTCTCGCCGATTTTCCTGGCCATTCCCAGCGCCGCCACCGGTGCCGTGCTGGTTATCGTCGGTGTCATGATGATGGCTCCTATCCGCAACATCGACTGGGATGATTATTCAGAAGCCATTCCTTCCTTTGTTACGGCTGTGATGATGCCGCTGTCGTACAGCATCGCCCACGGTATCCTGCTGGGTATGATTACTTACGTGGTTATCAACGCCATCTCTGGTAAGTTCAAGAAAATCAGCGCCACCATGTGGGTACTGGCCATTCTCTTCATCCTGCGCTACATCTTTATGTAACAGCCGGTTTCCGAAAAGACCATATAAACGAAAAGGTGACTAAAAGTCGAAAGACCGATAGTCACCTTTTTTGTCGTTGGTGTAAAACAACTTTACAGCGGTGTAATAAAACTTTACACTCGAGATGCCGCCAACTAGCGCAACACGCTGGTAATAAACGCTCTAGGAATTTTGGCACGATTTTGGTATATATAGGACTATTACGAAGAGTTCGGACGCTGCAAATCCCATATTATGTCGAATACTTACCTGAAGTTTCTGTCCAGAAACAAGCTTTACACCCTTATCGAATTCATCTCGCTATCCGTTGCCCTGAGCTTCGTTATCCTGCTGGCCAGCTATGCCCGCACCGAATACAGCGTGGGTGCCAGACAGCCCTTGTCCAAGGAACTTTACATTGTTGGAGCCGGTAGCTTCGCCGGCATGACCATAGGCACCGCCGACGAGTTCTTCCCCTCCATTCCCGAAATCAGCGAGTGGACCCGCATTGCCGATGCCAAAGCCAATGTCCGTCTGGGCGAGGACTATTACCAAGTGCAGGGCTGCTATATCGACACCAACTTCTTCCAACTCTTCGATTACCGTCTGCGCGGTTGCTCGCCGGAGAAAGTGCTGGAAAACCAAGACGAAGTGCTTTTGTCCGAGCGTTTTGCCGCCAAGCTTTTCGGCGCAGAAAATCCCATTGGCCGCAGCATCGAAGTGGGCAATAGCCAAAAGACCGTTGCGGGCGTGGTGGAAGACTTCGGGCCTTGCGACCTGTTTACGCACTTCGACCTTTTCTGCAGTATCAAGATTTTCGAAAAAAAAGTACAGTGGATGGATAATTTCGGCTCTTCCATCC
>CAYRHC010000255.1:0-2318 GCA_964423935.1 uncultured Bacteroidales bacterium
ACACCCAGTAGCGGCCCTTGTTGTCGCGGGCGATGGCCCGCACCTCATCATCGAGCAAGCCCGGACAGCGTTCGAAAGGCGCATTTTTCAAGCTCAGACACTCGATGCCATGTTCGAGCATATACCAGAAATTGCCTTGCAAATCTTCGTGGAGAGCGGTGGCACGAGCCACTTGAGCCCGATGTCCGGAGCTGGGACGCACGAAGCGTTGCACTGATTTGTCCAGGTATAGCACATCGTCTGTATCGCGAAAGACCAGCCAAAGCAGGCCGTAGTCGTCTTCCAAAAAACGCACGCGATAATTGGTGTAGGTATGGTCGGAGGGGCGTGCATAGCGGCGCGTTTTGCCATCGGCGCCGAGACTCACGATACTGTAGTCTTCCTGTATACCCCAATAGTTGCCCTCGCGGTCGCGGTAAACTTGTTGCCAGTCGGCTGACGTGAGCCGGCTATAGTGCCGAGTGTTAAGATTGAGACTGAAAAGTCCTTTGTTGGTGCAGACAAGCAGCGTGCTGTCGTCGCATCTGGCCGACATGCGGTAACGCAGTCCATCCAGCCCGAAATCAACAAACTCCAAGCTGGCCCTATAGTAGTCGTAGAAAGCCATCTTGGCGGCTGAGGTCAACATCAAGATACCCTGCGAACTAAGTTCGCTATGGATAAAGTGCATCTTGCTCAGCATCTCGCCGGAGCCATAACGATAAAGACCCGATTTGGACAGCACCCATTCCTGACCCCGCGCATCGAGCAACACCTTGGCAATGTCCAAATACGAAGTTGCCTCATAAGAAATCTCCTGGCAAGTACCCAAAGGGTCATCGTCCTGCAGGCGGAAACACTCGCCGCTGAGGCAAACTATCCAAGTGACACCATTCTCCAGACAGAACAATTGCCAGGCTCGGGGTTCCACCGCCCGCTGACGGTCCAAAGCCGACTGCACATGGATAAAACGATCTTCCTTGATTTTGAAAAGGTAGAGATTCTCACCGGCCAAACACCAGATATCACCGGCAGCGGTCTCCCAAATATTGTCGATGCGGTTCGATTTCAGTTCGGGGTACTTGCCGAGCAAGGATTTATACTTTTCGAAACGATAACCATCGTAACGCACCAGACCATTAAAGGTTGCTATCCAGATAAATCCGTTCTTCCCTTGTATCATCTTGGTCATGCGGCCTTGTATACCTTCGTCGTTATCGGAAAAACGCAAGGTATTGACCAGGGGGATAGCCAAGGCCGGCTGCGGAAGTACGTTCAGCAGGCAAATGGCAAAGAGAAGCAAGAAAGTTCTTTTCATAGGCGGGATATTTGGAGGTTAGGTTCCTGACTGGTCGGGTTGGCTTGGACGCTGGCCCGATTTTGGACGATGATGCGAATGACGTTTTTTCTTGGGCTTGGCTGCGTCCGCCGGCTGAGCGTTGGTGGCCGTCAGCTGTGCAGGTTGCCCGCTCGGGACCCTTTTCTTTTGGTTGTTGCCGGATGAATTGCCGTGCCTTTGTTTGCCCCGACGATTGCCTTGCGCGCCGGTTTTAGCTCCGCCACGGCCTTGTTTCGTCTTTTTGCGCTTAAAACGCTCGGGATGATACTCGGGGCCAGGGCCCATGTCGGCAGGCAAAGGCATCTTGTCGATTTCTTTTTCCAAGAAAGCTTCTATCTGCGCAAAACGCCACTGCTCGTCCTCTTCCACAAAAGTGACACCGCTGCCTTTTTCGCCTGCACGCGCCGTACGTCCGATACGGTGTACATAGTCTTCGGGGTCGTGGGGCACATCGTAGTTGATAACCATACTGATATCTTCAATGTCGATGCCACGGGCCACGATATCGGTCGCCACCAGCACATTGTGCTTGCCGCTCTTAAAACTGAGCATCACGTCTTCGCGCACGCTCTGGTCGAGGTCGGAGTGCATTTCCACCACATTCAGATGCATACTCTTGAGCAGGCGGGCCAACTCCTTCACTTTCAACTTGGAAGAAGCAAAGATGATAACTTTTTCGCCAGGCTTCAATTCCTTGAGCAAATGTTGCACCAAAGCCGGTTTCTGAGCCTCGTAGCACAAACAGGCCAGCTGGGTGATGTTGCTGTTGGGCTTGGACACCGACAACCGAATCTCGGCCGGATTGTTCATAATCTGACGGGCGAGGTCCCTGATTTTAGGAGGCATGGTAGCCGAAAACAACATCGTCTGGCGCTGGCGGGGAATGTTGGAAATCACCTGCATGATGTCGTCGATGAAACCCATGTCGAGCATACGGTCGGCCTCATTCTAGACAAAATGTGTCACGTGCGAAAGATCGATAAGCCCCAGTTTCAGGTAC
>CAYRHC010000256.1:0-2315 GCA_964423935.1 uncultured Bacteroidales bacterium
GGTCTACCTTGACACCGTAGCCTTCGACCAAAGCCTGGGCGGCATCGAAATCTCCTTCAGATTTGCAGCGCTGAATTTCGGCCAGCAGTGCGCCAAAGCTCTGTCGCAGGGCCTTGTAGTCGTGAACGCGCAGGTAAGTCTTGCCATCGCGCTTGCAGAGCTCCACCACCTTGGGACCGGCGTGTTCAAGCACCCAGTTGGCGATAAGGGCGCGGTTGCGCATATGCGATTCCTCGATATTGTTGCCCGGTTCGATACGCTTGAGCTGGGTCATGGCACCGTTCATCATGTATTCGTAGTATTCAGCCTTGTAGGCTTCATGGTTGGGCAGGATGCCCAGTTCTACCAGCTTCTCGTCACCGAGGAAGTAAAGGGCGAACAGGTCGGCGCGGGCTTCCTCCATGACAGAAGAGTAGGCCTTGAGCGCGTTGGGATCCGTGCCGGGCAGCAATTGTCCTGAACCGTGGCCCAGACATTCGTGCAAATCGGTGTGCAGATTGTCGGTGAGATAGCCATATTTCTCGTAGAGCTCGATTTCCTTTTTGCTCCACATGAATTCCTCGTTGTGGCCGTCGCCCATAGATGCTTTGCTGTAGGCTTCGGTGATGTTCTCGATGGTGACCGACTTGGAACCGTAATCGCGGCGTATCCAGTCTGCATTGGGCAAGTTGATGCCGATAGGCGTAGTGGGGTAGCAGTCGCCGCCTAGCATGGCCACGGTGATAACCTTGGCCGAAACGCCTTTCACTTCTTTCTTGCGGAAACGTTCGTCGATGGGAGCGCGGTCTTCGAACCATTGGGCATTTTGGCTGATGATTTCGGTGCGGTGCGAGGCCTCAAGGTTCTTGAAATTCACTTGGGCTTCCCAGCTTGACTTGATGCCGATGGGGTCGCCGTAGTTCTCGATGAAGCCGTTCACGAAGTCCACCTGCGACTGCGTGTCTTTCACCCACAGGACGTTATAGGCATCGAAGGTACGCAGGTCGCCGTTCTTGTAGTAGTCGATAAGGGTGGCGATAACCTTGGCTTGATGCTCGTTCTCGGCAACAGCCTGGGCTTTTTCCAGCCAATAGACTATCTTTTCGATGGCGGCGCCGTACATGCCGTCAATTTTCCAGACTTCTTCCACCAGTCGGCCGTTCTTCTTGACCAGACGGCTGTTCAGACCGTAGGAAATGGGTTGCGGGTCGTTGGGGTCGGCCATGGCGGCGTAGAAATCTTGGGCTTCCTTTTGGCTGACATTTTGGTAATAGTTGTTGGCCGAAGTCAGCAGCAGGTCGTCACCCTCTTTCTGATTGACGCGCTTGGCAGCGATACCGGCATCGAAGATGACGGGGCAGAGTTCGTCAATCAAAGCCTGTTTGTCGGCGGGCAATTTGTCTTGGGGAACGCTTTGCAGCGCTTCGGTGAAGAAACTTTGGCTGAAGCCGGGCGTAAATTTGTCGCAGGCATAATGATGATGAATGCCGTTGGAAACCCACACGCGCTTGAGGTAGACTTCGAAAGCCTGCCAGTCGGTGGTATTCTTATCGCAGTCGCTATATTGATAAATGGCTTCGAGGGTCTTGCGGATGGGCAAGTTATAGGCACAGTTCTGATCGTAGAGGATGTCGCGGCCGTAAAGAGCGGCTTCGCTCAGATAATAGACCAGCTCTTTCTGCTGAAGGCTCAACTCTTCGAAACCGGGAACCTGATAATGCAGAATCTCGATGTCGGCGAAGCGGTCGTCAACATACTTGAAATCGTCTTTGGGCGCATGGCAGCATGCGCATGCGAGTAAAGCTGTCATAGCTAAACAGAAAAATTTATTCATAGCGTGATGTTTGGGATAATAGACAAGCGTCGAGTAAAGTGATGGCGGTCATGGCCTCCACAACGGGCAGGGCGCGGGGCAGCACGCAAGGATCGTGGCGGCCGTGTATTTGCAGACGGCAAGCCTGGCCTTGCAGGTCGGTGCTTTCCTGTTCGCGGGCAATGCTGGCGATGGGCTTGAAGGCGACATTAAAGTAGATATCTTCTCCGTTGGAGATGCCTCCTTGGATGCCGCCGCTGTGATTGCTGCGCGTTCGGATGCGACCGTTTTCGCTGTAGAAGGCATCGTTGGCCTCTGCACCGCTCAAGCTGACATCGAAGCCCGTGCCGTATTCGAAGCCTTTGCAGGCGGGAATAGACAACATGGCTGCGGCCAGCATCGACTGCAGTTTCTGTGCGTGCGGTTCGCCCCAGCCTGCGGGTACTCCCTTGACAATACAATGCACGTGGGCACCGAGGCTGTTCTGCTCTTCGCGCGTTTGGGCCAGCAGGTCGGCCATGGC
>CAYRHC010000257.1:0-2305 GCA_964423935.1 uncultured Bacteroidales bacterium
GAGGTAAAAAGTAATATTTAGCTGTAAGTTATATGACTATCGCAACCAAAGAGTTAAAGCTGCTACTCGCGGACCACTTGCTTGACACCTTTGACGGTGAGGATTTTGCGGGCAATCTGGTCGAGCTGGTGACGGTCGCTCACCACCAGCGTGAGAAAGCCTCGGAATAGCCCGTCGGTAGAGTCGATGCGCAGGCTGCGGATGTTCACATTGAAGTCTTTGGAAATAAGCGAGGTGATATTGGTAACGATGCCGATATCGTCGTTGCCGATAACTTGGAGCGTGGCGGCATATTGCGCGCCTTCGCCCTGCCCTGCCCAACGCGCCCGCACAATACGGTAGGCATAACGCTCGCGCAGTTGGGCCGCGTTTGGACAATCCATACGATGCACCTTAATGCCGCCGCTCACCGACACGAAACCGAACACGTCGTCGCCGTAGATAGGGTTGCAGCAGCGGGCCATCTTGAAGTCGAGACCCTTGAGGTTCTGGTCGATAACCAGCACATCGTCCTTGCCTTGGCGCACACGTTCCTCGCCGGCATCGTAGGCATAGTTTTCGGCCGAATAAGTGCCCAGCTCGGCGGCCTGATTCTGGTGGTCGCGGTTGTACATTTCCACATAGGCTTCAATCACCAGATTGGTGTCGAGCCTACCCTCGCCGATGGCCGCGAAAAACTCGGTTATCGTCTTGTATTTGAAACGCTTGACCAGACGCATCAGGTAAGGCTCCTCGAACTCGATCTTGCGGTTCTTCATACGGCGCAAAAGCGCGTCGCGACCGAATTCCGACAGTTTCTGCATATTCTCCTTGAGCGTCTGCTTAATCTTGTTGCGAGCCTTGGCCGTCACCACAAAGTTGAGCCAGTCTTGCTTGGGCTGCTGGTTGTTGCCCGTCTGAATTTCCACCGTATCGCCACTCTTGAGATGATAGCGGATAGGCACATTGCGGTCGTTCACCTTGGCGCCCACACATTTGTTGCCCAGACCGGTATGGATAGCATAGGCAAAATCGAGCACCGTGGCGCCGGCGGGCAGTTTGTAAAGCTCGCCTTTGGGCGTGAAGATGTAGATTTCATCGCTGTACATCTCCATTTTGAAATCGGCATCGTCCTGACGGTTTTCGAGCGCCTCGCGAATCTGGGTGAGCATCTCGTCCAAGCCCTTCTCGCTCTTGATACCCTTGTAGCGCCAGTGCGCGGCCAGACCCTTTTCGGCAATTTCGTTCATGCGCGTGGAGCGGATTTGCACTTCCACCCATTTGTCGTCTGGGCCCAAAACAGTGGTGTGCAGCGACTCGTAGCCGTTCGATTTGGGGATGGACAGCCAATCGCGCGTGCGGGCCGGGTTAGGCTGGTACATATCCGTCACGATGGAATAGACCAGCCAGCAAAGGGCCTTCTCCTTTTCTACGGGCGCATCGATAATGACGCGGATGGCAAAGATGTCGTAGATATCCTCGAAACGCAACTGCTTGTTTTTGATTTTGTTCCAGATGGAATGTACCGATTTTGTACGGCCGATAATGTTGAATGGTTCCTGGATGACGGCGGCGATTTTTTCGCGTATCGGCTCGATGAAAGCCTTGATATAGGCTTCGCGTTTGCTCTTGCTTTCGGCCAGTTTGCGGGTGATTTCCTCGTACACTTCGGGTTGGCTGAACTTGAGGCTGCGGTCTTCAAGTTCGGTTTTCATGGCGTACAGACCCATACGGTGAGCCAAGGGCGCATAAAGAGACACGGCTGCGCGAGCCATGGATTCGTGCATTTCGCTCGGATAGTCGTCGATATGGCGCAGGGCGTTCAGCCTTTCGGCTATCATAATGATAATGGCGCGTCCGTCCTGGGCGAAAGAGAGCATCAAATTGCGGTAGTTTTCCGTTTCAAGGCCGTTAGCTTTCTGCGAGAGTTCGGCTATACGCTTGAGTCCCTTGACGATATTGGCGGCCGATGTGCCGAAGTTCTGCTCCACCATATTGTCGTCCAGTTCTTTCAGGATAGCGGGATGATAGAGCATGGCGGCCAGCACCGACGAACGACGGGTACTCATTTCCTGGGCCAACAGCAAAGCGGTCTGCATAACATGCACGATGGGATTGATTTGCGCACTGGGACGCTGTATCAAATCCCGGTCGACGGCCTGTTGCCATATTTGGCGGAGCAAACGCCACTGTTGCAGCGTGATATAGTTGTCGGTGAGTTGTCTTGTCTGACGGTATAACGAGCGTATTTCGCGGCTTTCTTGAGCTGTGTTTGTCATCGTTTTAAATTTTGTGTAAAAATAGAAAAATACCTACTTTTGGCACG
>CAYRHC010000258.1:0-2271 GCA_964423935.1 uncultured Bacteroidales bacterium
GAACAAAGCCTCAGTGACTTTTACAAAACTATTTGTAACAGAATTATACGCCAGGTATTCTTCTTTGTCATTTTTCCGTGAAGAAAACAAAGAAGTATACCTCGAGACAACAAAACCCATCATGACAACTTGGCAACACGCATAATCGTGGCTTCATCGGAACCGATGAAACGACGAAACGACTTTATTGAATAGAGATAGTTCTAGGGTTGCCATTCCCTGTCATTGAATTACCTTCACATTTGTTATTGCAGGAAATCTGAATCAAACAACAGAGATTCTCTGGATCATCCAAATCATACAGTCCACCTTTAACATACTCCAGAGAATTGGTCTCAATTTTTTCAACGCCCTTAATTACTTCTAATTCAAACTTTTTCTTTTCCATAATCGTACTGGTTTATAGGTTAATACTATGGTTAGATTTATGCGTATCGTGGTATTTTGCTTTCAATATTATTCCATTATCAGTATTAGTTCGACAAAGATATATTAATTTTTTTAATACTTCAAGACCCATTTTAAAATCTTTTCACACAAAGGAATCGACTGTAAAAAATTCGTTTGTCATATGCCGGATACACAGAAAAAAATCAGTATTTTCGCGTTTTTGTATGATGGGCGGAATGTGACATCAAGAAACAATATTAACGAATTATATATCAGAACATTATGGAATTACCATCCAAGTACTATCCCGCCGATTGTGAGGGAAAATGGTACGATTATTGGGTAAAGCACAAACTCTTCCATTCAGAAGTTGACGGACGCGAACCTTATACTATCGTCATTCCGCCGCCAAACGTGACGGGTGTGCTTCATATGGGGCATATGCTCAACAACACCATTCAGGACATTCTGGTACGCCGTGCCCGTATGCAAGGCAAAAACGCCTGCTGGGTACCCGGCACCGACCACGCCTCCATCGCTACCGAAGCCAAGGTGGTGAACAAACTGGCCGCACAGGGCATCAAGAAGAGCGACCTCACGCGCGAAGAATTCCTCAAGCATGCCTGGGCCTGGACCGAAGAACACGGGGGCATCATCCTTAAACAACTGCGACGTTTGGGAGCCTCCTGCGACTGGGATCGCACCGCCTTCACCATGGACGAAAAGCGCAGCCAATCGGTGATTAAGGTGTTTGTAGACCTTTACGACAAGGGCTTAATTTACCGCGGTCTGCGTATGGTCAATTGGGACCCCAAGGCCAAGACCTCGCTCAGCAACGAAGAAGTTATCTACCACGAAGAAAAAAGCAAGCTCTATTACCTTAGATATTATCTGGCCAACGACGACATGAGCGGCGAGACAGGCCAGGAAGGTGAAGTGGTACACCGCGATGCCCAAGGACGCCGTTATGCCGTGGTAGCCACCACACGTCCCGAGACCATCATGGGCGATACGGCCATGTGCATCAATCCCAAAGACCCCAAAAACCAATGGTTGAAGGGAAAGAAGGTTATTGTGCCGCTGGTGGGCCGCGAGATTCCCGTTATCGAAGACCGCTATGTGGATATCGAATTCGGCACCGGCTGTCTGAAGGTTACGCCCGCGCACGATGTGAACGACTATATGCTGGGCAAGAAGCATCAGCTGGAAACCATCGACATTTTCAATGCGGATGCCACCATCAGCCCGGCAGCCGGACTTTACATCGGCATGGACCGCATGGAAGTGCGCAAGCAGATTGCCATCGACTTGGAACAGGCCGGTTTGATGGAGAAGGTGGAAGATTACACCAACAAAGTGGGTTATTCGGAGCGTAACGCCGACACGGCTGTTGAGCCTCGTCTGTGCAAGCAGTGGTTCCTGTCCATGCAACATTTTGCCGACATCGCGCTGCCGCCCGTTATGGAGAACCGTCTGAAGTTCTATCCGCCCAAATACAAGAGCACCTACAAGAACTGGCTCGAAAATATCCAAGACTGGTGCATCAGCCGTCAGCTCTGGTGGGGCCACCGCATTCCGGCCTACTATCTGCCCGGACAAGACGATGAGGAGGAAGAGCGCTTCGTGGTTGCCGAGAACCTGGAGCAAGCGCTGGCCAAGGCTCGCCAAATCAAGGGCTACGAAAACATTCAAGCCGAAGATTTGCGTCAGGACGAGGACGCGCTCGACACTTGGTTCAGCTCGTGGCTCTGGCCTATCTCGCTGTTCGACGGCATCAACAACCCGGGCAACAAGGAAATCAAGTACTACTACCCCACCTCCGATTTGGTGACCGGTCCCGACATCATCTTCTTCTGGGTAGCCCGCATGATTATGGCCGGC
>CAYRHC010000259.1:0-2262 GCA_964423935.1 uncultured Bacteroidales bacterium
GATGGTAGGCATATCCTGCAAGAATATCCAGCTTTCGGGAATGGTGCGCACATCGAACTTCTGGCCCGTCACGGCGAAAGCCATCAAATTAGGCGACTGGGTAGAAATAATGGAGTTGATATGCGGATTCTGCTGATAGATGCGGTAATGCAAAGCCACCGAGCGCGAGGGCGTCTTGCCAGCCTCGGCCATACCGTCACGCACTTGTACAATATCTTCGGGCTGGATATCCCAACGGGGCACCGAAGGCGAAGTAATCAAAAAGTCGTTGTTCTTCCAACGGCAAGACACGGTACCGTAAGTGGATATCATCAGGCCCTGGTTGCAGGAACGGTGGATAACATTGGCCATTTCGGCACGGATGGCGCGTTCGTCGGAAGGATAGCTAACATCCATGTAATGAGGGATGTTGTGGGGTATACTCGAGTTGAAGTCGCTGATCTGCTCGTTGCTGAGCGTGTTAATCTTGCCGATATGACCGGCGTTCACCAGCGTACGGCAGCAGAATTCCAAGGTTTCGAAACGTTCGTAAGCGTCCATCATGTCACTGCCGCCCAGTACTACGCCGTGATTTTCCAGAATGACAGCCTTGTATTTCTCGTTCTTGAACTGCTCGGCAATGACATCGCCCAAAGCCTGACTACCCGGGCAAGCATATTTGGCGTAACCGATTTCGCCGCAAATATTTTTGGCCTGAGGAATGATATTGGTATTGGGAATCTGACGGGCGATGCTGAAAGCCACCAGTCCTGGAGGATGAGCGTGGATAACGGCCGAGATGTCGGGACGCGTGTCGTAAATGGCCTTGTGGAACGGAAATTCCGACGAGGGCTTGTGCGGGCCGATAATGGTACCGTCCTTTTTCACACAAATAATGTCTTTGGGTGTCAAAGTTCCTTTGTCGATGGCCGATGGCGTCACCCAAATGTCGCCGTTTTCGTCCTTGATGGAGATGTTGCCACCAGAGGTCGTGGTCATGCCATTGTGATAGATTCGGCTGATAATCACGTTGATTTGATCGGCCGGATGCATCATCTTAGTGTCTAATTGTTTCATAGTCTATCTTATTTGACTGAAATACTTCCAAGTTGCTGTAGCTGTTCGAAGAAGGCCCATTGCACGATGCCCGAGGCCACCGACACGTTGAGCGAATGCTTGGTGCCGTACTGTGGAATCTCCACGCAATGATGGCAAAGGTCCACCACTTCCTGCTGCACGCCTTTCAGTTCGTGTCCCAGAACGATGGCGTATTTTTCGCCGGCCTTCAACGAGAGATTTTCGAGCGAAATGCTGTCGTGCGCCTGTTCCACGGCATACACAATGTACGACTGTTCCTTGAGCTTGCGTACCGCTGTTAGGGTGTCGGGTTCGTAAACCCAAGCTACCGTGTTTTCGGCCCCGAGGGCGGTCTTGTGGATTTCGGGATGAGGCGGGCAGCAGCAAATACCGCAAAGCACCACTTTCTCTATGCGGAAGGCGTCGGCCGTGCGGAAAACAGCGCCCACATTATGCTGGCTGCGCACATTGTCGAGCACCACCACCAAGGGCGTTTTTGCGGAAGACTTGTATTGTTCTTCCGATAAACGATTCATTTCCAGCACACTGAGTTTCTTCATAGCCAACAGTTTCCTTGCCGATTGCGCCTTGATACGCAGCCTTCGGTTCCAGCCGCAAAAGTAGCCAAAAAAACAATGCCGTGTGCTTAATAATAGAATTATCTGGCAGGAGCGAAACCGGCAAGGCGGAATTCCTCGCTGTCGGGGGCCAGCACATCCCAGGTGAGGCCGTCTACCTTCAAGTCGCGCACCGCCTCCGTATAATTGACAAAGCGCGTCAAAGTATCCACATGCACATTTTCTATATTGACACCCTGCACCGGGTCGCGTTGGTCACCGCGTATCTCGAAGACAGCCTCGGCCTGACGGCAGTTGACATTGCGCACATTGATGTTGCGTATGCGTGTCACGGCCGTCTCGAAGGTAGGCACGATATTGCGCCACTGGTACATCACATCGGTGTCAATCTCGAAGACGCGCTTCATACGGGCCGCCGACACATTATCGATGGTGACGTCCTCGATAAACCCGCCGCGACGATGGTTGGTCTTCAGATAGAAGAGCCGGTACACCGCCTTGGACGAATGGCAGTCGTGCATATACACCCGGCGCACGCCGGCCGACATCTCGCTTCCGATACCCAGCAGACAATGGCCCTGCACGATTTCACAACGGCGCACCACCACATCTTGCGTAGGCATGGCCA
>CAYRHC010000260.1:0-2196 GCA_964423935.1 uncultured Bacteroidales bacterium
GAGGCTCAGTCTTCGCCTTCATAGCTAATACCGAGATGCAGGGCATGCTTACCGCCAAGGCGCACAATGGCGATATCGGTTCATATGATGAAACCATGAGTCATTATGGCACACAAGATACCCACGTGAAAGCGGGCGATTATATCGACCCTTTGCCTTTTACGGTTCCCTGGGGTGTTGACAGCCGGACCCTATCGGCCGGAAGCTTGAGTTCTTCGGTCAATGTGCTGCGCAAAACGGATAGCTTGGGCAGCGTTAAACTGAACATCGTCTACACCGAAAAACGGCGAACCTACGACCGGACAGCGACATCTTATTATCTTTCGGGTGACAGCAGCATTGTGGTACAGGAAGATTTGTCGGCAAGACGGATAGTCAACAGTCTTTCGGGCGATGTCGTTTATGAGCGGAATACCAACACATTCTACATCAAAGACATGGCTAAGGCCTCTATGAATGTCGACAGGACCAATATGGACATTGGTATGCAAGAGCATCTGAACCAGCGAACGCGTATAAGAGACCTGTCGTTCAACAACGATTTGGCGCTGTTGTGGCGCAAAGACAAGCACGTCTATAACCTGCACTCGTTGATTGGTGGCGGCTACCTTCCTGAGAACCGGCTGGATATCTTCAACGCGGATGGCCAAGTTGTTGCCCGACAAACGAACGGCGGTTATTCCTCTGAAACCCGCACCAGTACTTCTTTTGCTCAAGGATTCAATGCTTATGCCAACATGACCTTTGCCGCCGGGTTGGATACCGAGTACGACCGTATAACAACTCGTCTCGACAGTCTTTTGCAGATGTCTGCGCAGCGCAATGACAATCGGGGCGTCAAGTTGCTGGCCTATTTGACACCCACGATCAATTTTACTAAAGATGGATTCCGTCTGAGTCTGGATGTTCCGCTACAATATCAACACATACATTACCAGGACGATGTCAGCAAGACGGATTTCGTCTACAGCCGGCCGATAGTCAACGCCGGTGCAAGTGGTAAATACACTTTGGCACCGGGCATGTCGCTGCTAGCGTCTTGTCGCTTGAATCACGCAACGGGCGATATTCTTTCGTTTGTGGAACAGCCCGTACAAACCGCCTACAACCGCGTACAGCAAGGTGAATCTGGTATACTGGCCGAAAATACCACCATGAAAGCAGAGCTTGGTTACGATTTTCGCAACACCATGGAAGGCTTGTTTTCGATGTTTTCGGTGAATGCGGCCAGAATTCAAAAAAACGTCATCAAAGGAAATGATATCTACACCACGGGCGTACTGGGAATGCTGTCCCAGCGTGGCATCACCTACACCGACAGATGTGCAGCCGATTTGTATTTCGCCAAGAATTTTCGTGACCTGGAAACCACCATCTCACTGAATGCCAACTATATGTATTCGTCGAGTGAGAAACTGCGCCAAGGAAGGCGCATGTCATACAACAGCCATATATTCATGGTGGCGCCATCGCTGAATATCAGAACCATAGCTTGGATGCAGATTCAGTTACAAAGCCCTTGGGAGTATTATTCCCAAACGGTTTCCACCACGGGTTTGTCCAGCGAAAAGCTCGATTGGTCGCTCGATGCTGACATTTCCTTCTTGCCTCTCAAGAATATGGAAGTCTATTACAGCCTGAACTATCAGAACAATGCTATTGAAGGCTCCGATGGCGAGGGCAGGGAAGTGTTCTATCTGATAGATGCCGGACTGCGTTACCAACCATGCTACCGGGCCGAAGTGGAACTCTGCGTGCGCAATATCGGCAATGTGCAGGATTATACCAGCCTTGCCTATGTGGATGGTGACAAGTTTGCCACTTCCTACCGTTTGCGTCCGGTCAATGCTGTTCTGACACTGAAATATACGTTCTGAAACCGAGTTCTGACATTGCCCTAACCGCCTTGGCTTTGCGGCTTTTAAGGGGGGGGGGTAAAAACTACTTTTTTTTGCAAATTATTCTGTATTTTGTAGTTTATGTGTAACTTTGTCGCATCGAAAGAAAGGTCTATCCGGATACAAAAAACGATAACGGAAGATGTTGTCTTTCAAATGATAACGATATTTTATTCACTCTATATCACTAACTATGAAGAAACAGATTGAAAAACTTCTCTTGGCAGCTCTGACTGTGTTTGCCATGGGAGCGGCCATCTCTTCCTGCAACGATTACGTCGCCGACGTGAATGCTGCA
>CAYRHC010000261.1:0-2178 GCA_964423935.1 uncultured Bacteroidales bacterium
GCAGATATCGGCATTGATCACACTTTTGTCTTCCGAGATGACGGGGCGCCCGCGGAAAATGCCGGGTACCTTGGCTCGGGTGGGGTCGGGAATGAATTGTTTGCCCTGATGTAGCAGAATTCTAAGGGTATCTAACATGATGGCGATGGTTTACAAGTCGTTACCGCAATAGGAAAGGTTGAAGCTTTTGTTGCAGATAGGAAAGTCGGAGATTTCGTTGCCGGCGACGGCCAGGGCCAGACATGTCCAATTGTGCAGGGATGGGTCTACTATCTTGTAGAGCGCCAGCTGGCCCTGCGCATCGGAGATGGCGCAGTGGCAGACCTCGCCGCGCCAGCCTTCTGTGGCGGCAAGGCAGAAACTGTTGGCTTGAGGAAGAAGGCTGGCGCAGGGCGCGGCTGCTGCGGGCTCGGCTTTCAGCCAGCCCGCCAGCTGCCGCACATACCCCAGCGACTGCTCGATGTCGTGGCGGCGTATCTTGAAGCGGGCGTACACATCGCCCGTGTCGCGCGTGATGCATTGGTGCTGCAACTCGCGATAGACGTAGTAGGGGTGGCTGCTGCGAATGTCGCGCGCCAGCCCGCTGGCGCGCGCTGCCATACCCACCGCTCCGCATTCGAGGGCCTGCCCGGCCGACAGGACCCCCGTCCTTTCCAGTCGCGACAGTACCGAAGGCAGGCTGTTGGCCTTACGCACCATTTCTTGAAAGTCGCGCTCGTAGCGGTCTAGTATCTGTAGCAGCCTGTCGGCTAGGGCAGGCGTGAAAGGATATGGAGAACAGCCCGGACGCAGACAGCCTTTGCCCAAGCGGTTGCCGCACCATTCCTGCATAAAATTGATGATGGGCGTACGCAAGCGTCCGAAAACGGCATTGCCCAATTGGTAGGCAACGTCGCCGCAGATAGCGCTCAAATCGCCCGTATGGATGGCAATGCGCTCCAGCTCGGTGGCCAGGCAACGTTCCAGTTGCTGGCGGCGGCTGGGTCTAAATCCGCACAGGCCTTCCCAGACCATGGCAAAGGCTGTGCTGTAAGCGGCGGCACTGTCGCCACAGGTCGATTCCACCAGCACACTGCGCTGTACCAGCTTGGTTTGTTGCAACATGCATGGTTCCACGCCACGGTGCTGGTAGCCCAGCCGGATGTCCAGACGCAGCACTTTTTCGCCATCGCAGGTGAAGCGGAAATGTCCGGGTTCGATAATGCCGGCGTGTATGGGACCCACACCCACTTCGTGCAGATGCTCGGCCTGAGTGCCGGCCTTGGTGCTCTCTTCGAAGGGACAGTCTGGATGGTTCATCGCCCTTTCGAAAGGCTGCATGCAAGGCAGTCTGTCTCCCAGCGGCTGGAGTTTGTCATCGCAGGCCACTAGGCTCGACATCAAATGGATATCCCCTGTGGTATCGTCGGCCAGACAGACAAATAGCCGCCGGTGCGACTCGGGCAGGGGCTGGGCAAAATATTGCATGCAATGCCAGGTATTATCGCTCAAAGCCGCTACAATACTGTCGCAGAATTCGGAATAAGGCAGGACGGGTATGCTGTCGAGCGCCACGCAGGCACCGTTTTTAATCTTCAAGGCATTCATAGGGCAAGCACTGAAACAGATTCATGGACAAGGCTCAAGAGCCATTGCGGCGGATTGATGCCGATATAAGCGGCCAGCAGGAAAAGCAGCAGTTGCGATACAGATTCCCATGGGCTGAAATGCAGTGGTTGCAACTCTCGCCGGGCGGGCAGGAAAACAATGCGCATGGCATTGCGGGCGATGGACCAGACAATAACGCTGAGCAGCAAGACCGTCACGACGAACAGCCAGATTTGACCGGCATCTATCATCGATTTGAAAACGAAGAATTCGCTTACGAAAATGCCGGAAGGCGGTACGGCCATGATGCTGACAAAGCCCAGTAGCAGCACCAGCGCACCGAAAGTGTTGTGTCTGAAGTAATCGCCCATATCTTCGATGAACTTGCTCTGATAGAGACGGTACATTTGCGTGAAATGCAAGAAAAGCCCCGATTTTACCAAACTGTGCATGATTAAGTGCATAATGGCGGCCACATAGCCCACACCTCCCATGGCCAGACCCAGACAGACGATAGCCATGTGTTCTACACCCGAATATGCCAGCATACGTTTAACGTTGCGCAGCCTCAGCATATAGGCCGAAGCGATG
>CAYRHC010000262.1:0-2160 GCA_964423935.1 uncultured Bacteroidales bacterium
ATGGGCTTGTCAAAGCCGACCGTCCAAAGTTTGCCTTGGCTGTTGTGTCCCCGCAGACATATTTCTCCGCCAATTTCCACCAGATAATTCTTCACGCCTTTGCTTTCCAAATAGCCGGCCACCACATCGCAGGCATAACCCTTGGCGATGGCCGAGGCATCCAGCTTCACGCGGGCATCGTCTTTGCGTAGCAGTTGGCCTTCCAACTGCAGATGGCGGTAGCCCGTAAAGGTCAAAATACTGTCGATACGCTGCTGACCAGGTTGGCTGCCGTGTTCGTAGCCGAAGCCCCAAAGGTTCACCAGCGGCGCTACGGTAATGTCGAAGGCTCCTTGCGTCAAGGCCGATAAACGGAGCGCTTGGCGGATGAGGTGGCTGGCCAGACTGTCGCCGCTGAGGTCGATGGCCTGCGTGTCGGCCTGGTTAATGCGGCTCAGCGTCGAATTAGGGTTGAACATCGACAGCGAAGCATCCAAGGCTTGCAGGTTGGATTCGATGCCTTTTTGCAGGTTGCGGTGATGTTGGTAGCTGATATGATAGCTGGTGTGAAAGATTTCGCCGTTATCGTGATGATATTGACAGGAACTGAGTACCAGCAATACGCTTAGCGCAAGGCCGTAAAACAGGCGTTTCATCGTTTGAAAGCTAAGAGACAATAGAGATTGAACGAGAAGGCGTAGTTGGTTTCGTTGTTTTCGCCATAGCCGGGAATATAGGCCGGTACCGACAGTTTGGCCTCTTGGACGGACAACCGCTTTTTGATGCGCAGGCACCAGCCCAAACTAAGCGGGCCCCAAATCTGCGTGCGCATGCCAAGGTCCATAGAAAGCCAATGTGCCGTAGCGTGCTGGTTCATCAAGTCAGTGCTGTAGGCTTCGTTCCAGTAGCTGGCGGGAAATTGCACGTTCTCGAGATGATAATCGAAATTGGAATAGCCGTAATGGGCCCCTACATAAAACTGATGTTCGGCATTCGGCCCGTAGGTGCTAACCGGAACGTTGACGCCCACTTTGCCGAAAAAGCCTTGCCCATAACAGCGGGTGCCGCTACTGCCCGTCAGGTCGAAGGGCGCATAACCCAGGCTGATACAGGGGTTGAAGCGGTTGTAGAGATTTACATCGGCCTGGACGGCTATCTGGCCGTTGTCGCCCAAGGCCCATTGACCGAGTCCCACCATGTCTACGGCAAGGTAGGCACCGTGGAAGGCCACGCTGTCGAGGCTTGCTTTGGGCCGCTCCTTGGGAGCGGCCCAAAGCAAGCCCAGCCCGGCGGCCAGACCCAGCACCGTCACAAAGGCGTTTAGTCCACATAGAGTTTAAGATGAGTTGCGGTTTGGTTGTCGACACTTTCCTGCAGGATGGCTACGTCCTTAATGGCATCGCTCGAATCGAGCCGGTAGCCTGTCAGACGGAAAGCTGTATAGGCACCGCAGACCATCGAAAGAAAGTGACTGCGGTTTTCGTGGCTGATGGTGAGCACATCGTGATGCCAGACAGAGTCTTCCGTCATCAGGTCTATTTTATAAGAGGTTTCCGTATCGTTGGGATTCAGCGGCAATTCCAGCAGCGAAAGCTGGCTGTTGCTGTACCAGACCGAGTCGTTGCCGCTGGCTTGCAGTGTGACGGTGGCCGTCAGGTTGCGTTCCTTGCCCAGGCTGTCTATGCGGCAGAGCTGTGCCCGTAGGAACACATCGGTCGATTCCGAGCAGGGCATATCCACGTCGCAGGACACCAGTCCCAGCAGCAACATGGTGAAAGTCAGCGCTATGTCAAATCTCTTTCTCAACGGAGTAACGGTTGCGTTCGGAAGAACTGCGCGAAATGAGTTCGGCAATGAAGCCGCTCAGGAACAATTGGGTACCCAGCAGTATGCAGGTGAGGGCCAGATAAAAATAGGGCATATCGGTAATGAGTACGGCTGGCGTGCCGTGAGACAAGGCCGATATTTTCATTACGCCTATCACGACGACGGCGATAAAGCCCAGCAAGAACAACAGACTGCCTATCAAACCGAAGAAATGCATGGGTTGCTTGCCGAATTTCGACAGAAACCATAGGCTGAGCAAATCCAGATAGCCGTGTACAAAACGGTCCAGACCGAATTTAGACTTGCCGTACAGACGTTTTTGATGTTTCACCACCTTTTCGCCTATCTTCTCGA
>CAYRHC010000263.1:0-2150 GCA_964423935.1 uncultured Bacteroidales bacterium
AAACGGCAGGCGTCGCAGGTACGCGCGTTGCTGGCCAGCAACGCGCGTACCTGCGACAGCCTCGACGCGCGCTGCTCCTTGCTCACCGACGACTGGCGCGTGTCGGGTCAGTTGAGCATCGGTCCGGGTTCCATTTGGCTCAGCGTCCAGCCACTGCTGGGCATCGAGACCCATCGTTTCCATTGGCACAATGAGTTGCTGCAATTTCTCGACCGCAGCCAGAAAGCTTATGTTTCCGACAGTCTGAGCCAAATAAATCTTCCTCTGGAACGAGGTCTGCCGCTCTTACGCAACCTGCTTCTCAACCAAATAGCCCATCCCGATGGCCGCCCCTACTCACTGGAAGAATTGGACTACGAGTTTCGCGAAGACGGGGCGTATCTGCTGTCGTACCACCTGCAAGAAAATATTGTGCTGCAATATATCATCGATGAAAAGGGAGAGTTCTCCCAGTTTTATCTTCTTAAGGACGAAGCCCGCCTGCTGGATGTCAGCTATAGTGCTTTTTCTCCCTACGGCGATATTTCTTTTCCCGGCAAGATAAGCATCAAGTGTTCCGCCTTGCCAAAAACAGGGAGTTTGCAACTGAGCTTGAGCAACCTGCGCTTCGACCGTGAACCCAAGCACAGTTTCCCCATCCCCGGGAATTATACCAAAATCGAAGCCAAATATCTGTTGCGTGCATTAATCAATCTGTTGTAATATGAATCTCCGTCTGTCGCTTGTTGTCTTGCTGCTTTTTGCCTGCACGGCCGTAGATGCCCAAAACATCGCCGAAACGCGCCGTCAGTATCAGGAAACGATGAAACGCATCGAAGAGACGGATAAGGCCCTGAGCGCCAACGAGAAATCGGTCAAGAGCCAACTCTACAGATACAATGTCATCAACGAGAAGGTCAAGGAAAACCAACGCTATCTGAACAAGCTGAATGCCGCTTATGACCAAACCAAAGCCAAGATTGGCAAACTCAGCAAAGAACTCAACGAGCTGCAGGCCGAGTTGGAAATTCGTCAAGACCAATATGCCAAGATGGTGCGACAACTCTACATCAGGTTGGGCGACAACGACAAGCTGTTGTTTATTTTCTCGGCCGACAACTTGAACCAAAGCTGGCGTCGTATGCGTTATCTGAACGATTATGCCCACTATCAGCGTCAGCAGGCCGAAAAAATCAAGGAGAAACAGGCCGAAATCGCATTGGCCAAACAGCAACTCGAAAAATCACGACAGGAGCAAGCCCAGTTGGTATCGGAGCAGATGACCGAACAGAACCGTCTGAAAAAGGAACGGAGCGCACAGAACAGTATTGTTCAGGACCTCAAGAAAAAGCGTATCAAACTACAGGCTGAACTGCGCAAAGACAAACAGAAAGCCGAACGTCTGAACAAAAAAATCGAAGAAATCATCGCTGCCGAAAACAAAAACTCAGCGGGAGAAGGCGGCAAGAAGGGAGTCGTTACCGCCTACGCCATGTCGGTAGATGAAAAGAAACTGGCCACCGAATTCGGTAACAATATGGGCAAACTTCCCTTCCCCGTTTCCGAGCCTGGCACCGTCATCGTCCATTTCGGAGAGCAGAAGCACAAGGATATGAAATATGTGCAGACCAGTTCCAACGGCATTGATATCCAGACCAAGCCAGGAGCCTCGGCACGTGCCATTTTCAAGGGAACCGTATCGAAGGTATTTGCCGTACAAGGCACCAATTTTTCCATCATCGTACGACACGGCAATTATTTGTCGGTTTACTCCAACTTGGAGAAAGTGACGGTGAAAGCGGGCCAAACGGTAAAAATAGGCGACAAGCTCGGCACCATCTACTCCGACAGCGACCAAGGAGGCCTTACCGTTATGCACTTCCAAATTTGGAAAGACTTGCAGAAGCTAGACCCGGAAATCTGGCTACAACGCAATTAGAAATTCAAACCGTCGAACAGTCGATAATAAAGGTCAAGGGCCTGCTCTATTTCCTCAATGCACACGTATTCATCGGCAGTATGCGAGCGCATGCTGTCACCGGGGCCCAATTTGACCGAAGGGAAAGGCATACGCGACTGGTCCGACAAAGTAGGTGAGCCATAAAGGTCCATGCCCATTTCCCGGCAACGCTGCACCAGCGGATGTTTCAAATCTATCCCCGACGACGAGA
>CAYRHC010000264.1:0-2137 GCA_964423935.1 uncultured Bacteroidales bacterium
CTTATAGTGCTGGTAGATGCCTTCCTGCGAAGGTTTGTTGTAGTAAGGCGTTACCGACAGTATGGCATCGATGCCGTCGAAATTACCCGTCCGTAGGTCGCGCACCACATTGGCCGTGCAGTTGCCACCGCAGCCAAGCACGATGGGAAGTCGACCGTTCACGCGACGTTTGACAAAATCGAGGATAGCGGTTTTTTCTTCGGGACTCAAGGTTGGGGTTTCGGCCGTTGTACCCAATACCACCAGGTAGTCGGCCTTGTTCTGAATCTGGTAATCGACCAGACGGCCCAGCGCATCGAAATCGATGCTGTCGTCTTGCTTGAAAGGCGTGACCAAGGCCACCCCCATACCAGTCAGTTTATTTTGTATAGAAGACTCCATGTTAATTTAGAAGGTGTTTTTACGAAGTCGCAAAGGTAAGCAATTTGCTTATTTAAGACGCAGGTTTTTCAAATAAAATAGCAAGGACTCCGCATTTTCCTTCAGTCCGCCAGACTCGGACAAAGGTGCCAGCACGAAATCGTACTCTTTGGCCCGGGCAGTGTTGAACGACACGCGGAATGGCGCAGGACTGAGCAGCGAGAAGTACTCCATAACAAGGTTTTTACGGAGGGAAAGGAACAGAAGCATATCGGCCGGATAGCCCTGATAGTCGTCCACAATGTATTGCTTGGGCAGATAACAGAAATTCAGATGTTTGCGCGTGAGCAGCCATTGGCTGGGAAGATACTCCCATTCGGGCATGGCCACCTCGGCATAACTCCAGGCGCGCACCTTCTTGCCCATCGACTCCAGTTCGTGTTTGAAAGCGATGGCCTGGTCGTAATTTTCCGCATCGAACAGCAAGGCTATGCGCTGCACATCCTTCAATTCCATAAAGGCCTTCCGGCGGGGCTTGCCGCACAGCGCCTTGATTTTAGACTTGATGACAATTTCTTTTATCTTCATAGATCGATGTTGTTCCAATTAGTCGAACAAGCTGCGGGTGATAAATATTTCCTGCTTCGGTGCCGGTTCGGGAGCAGGAGCGGGAGCAGGAGCGGGAGCAGGAGCAGGTGCCGGTTCAGGAGCGGGCTCGTTGTTTTGCCCCGATTCTCCTTGTGCTATCATCGCCAGAAACTCGTCTTCGGAAATAATGGCAACACCCAGCGCACGGGCCTTTTCCAACTTGGAAGGGCCCATATTGTCGCCGGCCAGGATATAGTCGGTCTTGGACGATACCGAGGCCAAGTTCTTGGCCCCATGCGCCTCTATCATCGCCTTGTATTCCTCACGGGAATGATGTTGAAAAGTGCCGCTGATGACGATTTTCAGGTCTTGCAAAGCATTGCTGCGCTGCAGTTTGTCTTGTGCGAGGGTAAACTGCAAGCCTTGTCCGCGCAGAAAATCAACGAGTTCCGTATGACGCTGATCGGCGAAGTATGTCTTCACGCTGGAGGCGATTTTCTCACCGATTTCGTCTACAGCGGCCAGTTCTTCGAAGTTGGCAGCCTGCAGCAGTTCTATATTCGGAAAGGCACGAGCCAAGGTCTTGGCCACCGTTTCGCCCACATAACGTATGCCCAATGCGTAAAGCACGCGCTCGTAAGGCACTGTGCGCGAATCGTCTATTCCCTTGAGGATATTCTGCGCCGACTTCAGGCCCAGCCGTTCCTGCGAGGCGATGTCCTGGATACGCAACAGGTAGATGTCCTTGATGGAGCGCAAAAGTCCCTTTTCGTACAGCAGGTCGATGGTCTCGTCGCCCAAGCCATCGATACCCATGGCCTTGCGCGCCACAAAATGACGCAGGGCCGCCTTGATTTGCGGCGGGCAGGCCTCACTGTTGGGGCAGTAATGCGCCGCCTCGCCTTCTTCGCGCACCAAGGGTGTACCGCAGGCAGGGCAATGCGTAATGAAACGCACCGTTTCCAGACTGCCCGACGCAGTGCGAGCTTGAGCATCCACACCCACTATTTTGGGAATGATTTCCCCACCCTTTTCCACATAGACATAGTCGCCGATATGCAGGTCGAAGGAACGGATGATGTCTGCATTGTGCAAGCTGGCCCGTTTGACCACCGTACCCGACAACAGCACCGGTTCGAGATTGGCCACCGGCGTGACGGCACCGGTGCGTCCCACCTGAAAGCTCACG
>CAYRHC010000265.1:0-2116 GCA_964423935.1 uncultured Bacteroidales bacterium
TTTTTTGTTGCTTGTTTATCTTGCTCGTATCAATCTTTTTGCGATAGGCAATCATGATTTCGTGTGAACCGGTGGCTTGCTGCATAGATAAATCGAAAGAGTAGCCCACGCTCAGCCCGAAGTTGAAGCTCATACCCGCCAAGAACGCCAAATCGCTGCCAGGACGCCAGTCCAAGCCGCCCCAAAATTGTTTGTTGTAGTGCAACAGGGCCGATAAATCCGCTTGAAAGGCCACAAAATCGCTCTTCAGCAAAACAGAGGGTTGCAAGCAGAATAACGGATTTCGAAGCTGAATATTGTATCCGCCCGTAAAATAAATTGTCCGGGAAACGCGCATGCCCACGTCCGTATCGTCCTCGCCGCCACTTTCTTCGGTAGCCAACTTGATGCGTCCGCCCAGCAGATGCGAACAAGAAAGCCCCGTGTACCAAGGGCCTCGTGCGTACCAAAGGCCTAGGCTGAAATCGGGTATCATGCCCTCCAGCTGCCCTTCGGGAATGGACGCGTCGTTTTGGCTGAATTGCTCGCCCGAAGGAAGGTAAATGCCCGAAGCGTCGAAGTTCTGTTGCAACAGCCCGCCTTGGATGCCCGCACTCAGTTCGCCCTGCCAGAGTTTCAGTTTGTAGGCGTATTGCAGCTGGAACCATTGTGTTTTGAACAGGCCGATGCTCTCGTTGGTCATCAACAGGCCCAGCCCGCACACTTGGTTGCCAATGCGCAGCGGTGCGTTCACACCCAAGTGGAACGTGCTGGGTGCGTTCTTGAAGCCCGTCCATTGTTCGCGCAGCTGCAGGGCGACGTTCAAGTCGCTGTTCAGCGCAATGCCTCCCGGATTGTAGATGCCCGTGTTGAACATATATTGCGTCAGCTGCCCGTCGAATTGGGCATGCAGCGGGTTGTCCAGGCAGCAGACTGTCAGGCAGAGCAGGAATAAAATATGTCGTTTGCGTCTTTGCATCGCTCAGTGTCGTGCGGCCTTGCGGCCATGCTCAAAAGGGCTTCTGATATAACTGAAAATTGTGCGTATTATTGTGTTGAAGCCCCAGAAAATTGTATATTTGCGGCTAACTAGAAATCACAATCAACTTTTAAATAACATCAATATGCTGAAAGCTTTAAACAAACTCACGGCACCTAAATCTACTGCCCCTGAGCGTATTATCCAATTCGGAGAAGGTAACTTCTTGCGCGCTTTTGTAGACTGGATTATCTGGAACATGAACCAGCGTACCAACTTCAACTCGTCGGTAGTGGTGGTACAGCCTATCGAACGCGGTATGGTAGATTGGTTGAACGGACAAGACTGCTTGTATCACGTCAACCTGCAAGGCCGTCAGAACGGTGAAGCTGTGAACACGCTGGAACGCATCGACTGCATCAGCCGCGCACTGAACCCTTATTCGCAGAACGCCGCCTTCATGGCTTTGGCCGACCAGCCCGAAATGCGTTTCGTCATCTCCAACACCACCGAAGCCGGTATCACCTTCGATCCCAACTGCAAGTTCGCCGACGCTCCGGCCTCTTCATATCCCGGCAAGCTTACCCAGCTGTTGTTCCGTCGTTACAAAACCTTCAACGGCGCCAAGGACAAAGGTCTTATCATCATGCCTTGCGAGTTGATTTTCTTGAACGGACATCATCTGAAAGACTGCATCGGCAAGTACATCGAACTGTGGAAAGACGATTTCGGTGCCGATTACCAGGGCTTCAAGAACTGGTTCTATGAAAGCTGCTACGTTTGCGCTACGCTGGTAGACCGCATCGTTCCCGGCTTCCCCCGTCACGAAATCGACAGTATACGCGAAAAAATCGGTTACAACGACAATCTGGTGGTTCAAGCCGAAATCTTCCACCTTTGGGTTATCGAAGCTCCCGAAAACATGACCCTCGATGAACTCCGTGCCGAATTCCCCGCTGAAAAAGCCGGTTTGCACGTGCTTATCGCTCCCTCAGAGAAGCCTTACCACGAACGCAAGGTTACCTTGCTCAACGGTCCGCACACCGTGCTTTCGCCCGTTGCCTTCCTGAGCGGTATCAATATCGTGCGCGATGCCTGCAACCACGAAGTTATCGGCAAGTACATCCACAAGGTACAGTTCGAAGAACTTATGCAGAC
>CAYRHC010000266.1:0-2115 GCA_964423935.1 uncultured Bacteroidales bacterium
ACTTCGTAGAAGATTTGGTGAATCCCGAACTGAAAATCCACAGCCTCTACGGCTGTTTTCCCGCCAAAAGCAAGCTCACTTTGGCCGATCCCGAGAATGTGCTCCAAGCACCGGCCGACAGCGACTACCCTACGCTGCGCGCCCAAGGCAAGCTCAAAAACGGGCAAAGCTTCTTTGTCTTCTCGCTGACGGATGATGCTCGCAATCTCAAACCCAAGCAACTCTATGCCAGTACCTTAGACAGCATCGACCAGCTACAGCGACATTTGCAAATCTATACGCCAGACCCCTATATCAACGCCGCTGCCGGAGCCTTGGTGATGGCTGCCGATGGTATTTGGGAATCGCCTGTATATCAGCATGGTGCTATCGGCTGGCGCATTGCCCTGGCCGGATGGCGAGGGGCCTACACGGCCGACCCGCTGGCTTGGAACGAGCGTGCCGAAGAGCATTTCCGTGCCTATGCCGCTTCGCAAATGACTACCCCGCCCGACAAGGGCATCATCATGGATACCGCCTTGAACATCGCCCGTAGCGCCAAAATCAAAGGCACGCCCATGTACAGCGAAGGTTACATTGCCCGCCACCCCAACAGCAGCAGCACCATGAACCACTACGACATGAACATCTGCTACATCGACGAGTTGCTGCGCCACCTGCGCTGGACGGGCGATTTGGACTTTGCCCGCGAACTATGGCCCGTGCTGCAACGCCATCTGGCGTGGGAAAAGCGCTGTTTCGACACCAACGACGACGGACTCTACGATGCCTATTGCTGCATTTGGGCCAGCGACGCCTTGGAATACAGCGGCGGCAGTGTCACCCATTCGAGTGCCTACCATTATTTTGCCAACAGCGTGGCCGCTCGCATTGCCAGCTTAATTGGCGAAGACCCCGAGCCCTATCGCAAAGAGGCCGCCAAGATTCTGACGGCCCTCAATCGTGAACTTTGGCTGCCACAAACTGGCCATTGGGCTGAATACAAGGACGTTTTGGGCAAACAGCTGCTACATCCCGACGCCGCCCTATGGAGTATTTACCACAGCATCGATTCCAAGGTGCCGACCTCGTTCCAGGCTTATCAGGCCCTGCGCTATATCGATACGCAAATACCGCATTTTCCCGTCAAGATTCAAGGCCAAGGTCCCGACGATGACGAAGGCCTTTGGGTGCCCGCCACCACCGACTGGATGCCCTACCACTGGTCTATCAACAATGTAGCTTTTGCAGAAGTGATGCACACGGCCCTGGCCTATTTCCAAGGCAGTCGGCACGAAGAAGCCTACCGCGTGATGAAGGGCGCGATTATGGACGGCATGTTACTGGGACGCAGCCCGGGCAATAGGCCAGGTAAGCTTTTACGATGCGGCCCGAGGCGAGACCTACCGCGACTTTGCCGACCCGGTGGGCGTCTACGCCCGCTGTTTTGTGGAAGGCTTGTTCGGTGTCGAGCCCGACCTGCTGAACAACATGGTGCTGCTTCGTCCTTCGTTTCCGCAGGCTTGGGATACGGCACACTTCGAAACGCCCTACCTGAACTACAGTTTCGGGCGCGATGCCCAAGGCCAGAGATGGCATATCAACCCGCATTTCCGCCAGCAGGCCGACATCGTGCTGCAAGTGCCCGTTTATCGTAGCCAAGTGGACGGGGTTCTGGTGAACGGACAGCAGCCCCAAACACAGTATTTCGTCAAGAACAGCATCGGCAAGCCTGTGCTGCAGATAGTCTGCTCCCAGGCCGACAGCTACGAAGTTCAGATTTTCGAAAGCGGCGAAGCACTTGGCAATCCCGTGTATCCCAAGCAGATAGCTCAAGGCGAAGAAATTCCGCTCAGCCTGCCGCAGGGTTGTACTCTCAAACAGATTTACGACCCGCAGGGTATCTTGGCAGCGCGCGACCAGTGCGGACATCATAGCTATTTTATCGAGCTGGGCAAGGGGCCGCTGAGCTGGTGGGAAGCCATCGATGTGGAAATTCTGCCTCGCTTGGAAATTGTCTGTCCGGAACCGGAAGCCGAGCAACTCAAGGTTCAGATGTACAACCACAGCACACAGCCCGTCCAGGCGGAAATCTGGCTCAACCACCGCCCCACCGGCAGTACCTTGCAGCTGCCA
>CAYRHC010000267.1:0-2113 GCA_964423935.1 uncultured Bacteroidales bacterium
GGGCATATCCACCACGCAGGCTCAAGCTGTTATTGGCACGCCATTCGACGCCCACACGGATATTGTCGGTAGCATTGGTTTTATCCTTGATGTCCTGCTTAAGGTCCTCATAAAGAAAACCATAAGCATCATAAACGCCCATCGTGCTGTAATCGGTATGCTCGTAATCGACACTGACAATGGCTTTACTTCCCAATTGATATGCAGCGCTCAAGACCAGCATTTGGGGAGATGTCATCTGATAGTCGTAATACACTTGATCGAAATTATGGCTCTCGGTGGCATTGACGCTCTTATTGTTATCATCCAGGACATCGTAACTCTTCATAGTGGCATCCTGCATCAAGTCGGTCATACTGTAGATGGTGGGCGTGTGATAAGAAATGCCAAGACGCAATCTGGGGAATAGACGGAAAATTGCACCGACCTTGAGGTTCAACCCGGTACCGCTGCTGCTGAAAGCATTGGTATAGTTCATCGAACCGCCCAAAGCGAAATCTTCACTATAGATGGACTTAATCGCGTATTCAATATCCTCGATACCCAAGGAAATGCCACCATAAAACCAATAGCCGTAATTAAAAGCCAAAGCCAAGTCCACAGCATCGTGCGAACCGGTCTCGACGGTTTTCTGCGCATAATTCACCGTTTCGCCGTCCTTCAAGATGGGCTCATAGCTGGAATTCAACAGATAGGTCTTGTAAGCCAGATTCTGCAGATTGGCATCGTTGACAACATTGTCCAACAAGGAAACAGGAGAATCGAACTGGCGTATCATAGTATTTCGGTTGAAATTGGCCTTGGTATTGTACGTGATGGCCATATTGAAATACGCCAAACTGCTTTCCTCCTGCATATCACAGGTAATCACACAGCCATAGTTGGTGAAGGAAGTTTTGAATTTGTTGTTGTCGAGTCCGGACGAATGCATGTCGGTATTGGCCATATTGAGCGTTGCTGTCGCTTCGCCTCTACGGTAGATTCCCAAACCTGCCGGATTGATGGAGATGGCCGCCAAATCTGCACCGACAGCACCCAAAGCATTGGCCATAGACATAGAACGGGCGGTACCCAGGGATTCTTGCTGAAAATACTTCAGCAAATCGAAAGTTTCCTGCGCAAAGGCTGTTGAGGCAGCCATCAACAGAAAGGACAATGATATATAAAATCTTTTCATACTGGTTGGATGGAATAAACAATTCCGGTTTTACAGATTTCTTAACGACGTCCGCTAGAGCCTCCACTTCGTCCGCTGTTGCTGGAGCGGCTGCTGGAAGAGCTGGATGAACTTCTCGACATGCCGCTGCTGCTGGAGCGGCTGCTGGAAGAGCTGGACCTTACAGAGCTGCCCGAACTGCGAGAACTTGACGAACTGGATGAACTCCGTACCGATGAAGATCCGCGCGAACTCGACGAACTGGACGAGCTCCGCACTGATGAACTGCGCGAACTTGACGAACTGGACGAGCTCCGTACCGATGAAGAACCGGACTTACTGCTGTTGCTGCTACTTCTGCTGGTAACGCCACTACTGCTCCTTCTGGTGGTAGTTACACCACTGTTGCCCGTAACACTGCTGCTACGCGAGGTGGCAGAAGAAGAACGCACATTGGACGATGAAGTTGCACTAGCCGTACTGGCCGATGAAGAGCGACGCGGGCTGGAACTTGCATAATTGTTGTAGACAGCCGAACGTTGATTGGTGCTGGAGCGCCGTTCCTGCGTATTGGCAGTGGGCCGACGGCCGGCTACCGTTATGTTGCTGGGATTGCCCCAAGCATCGTGCGGACCGCGGTGGGTCATGGCATATTGTGGCCTATGGTACGGTGCATGATGCGGGCTGTGATGTGCCGGATGATGCCAATAAGGATCATAACCGTAATGCCAAGCGTAGTCCCAAGGGTCATGGTATCCGTAGCCCCAATAATACCAATCGTGATAATAGCGGTGCCAATGATAGTCGTAAGTGAAATAATGGTGGTTGTAGCACCAATACGGACGATAGAAACGGTCGTAAGCCCAAGGGCTGACCCAAGAATAATACATATAATCGTCCCAATCGTTGTCGTTATCGACATAATAGATGTTCAGTTCCGCACCGTCCTCCAAATAG
>CAYRHC010000268.1:0-2111 GCA_964423935.1 uncultured Bacteroidales bacterium
CCATCAAGCCTTTGATGCAGGCTCGTATCAGCGGTTGGGACAAGGCCAGCATGAGTGTTGAAGACGTTTACCAACAGCGTCGTATCGAACTCTGGGGCGAAGGTTTCTCATACTTCGACCTCAAGCGTCTGAACAAGGGTATCAACAGAGCTTACGATGGCAACAACCATTTGGCAGGCTATCAGTTGGTTAAGGATCCTCTGGCAGCCAGCTGGAGATACCAGATACCTCGTCAGGAAATGCAGGAAAATACCTACATCACTGAGGAAGAGCAGAATAAATATTAATAAACCAAGATTCTATGAAAAAGATATTTAAACCTTTTATGGCATTGATGTCCTTGGCTCTGCTGATGGCATCTTGCGACAAGAGTCCTGTAAAGTCGGATTACGACCTTACTTTCGACGAGTCGCAAAAGGGCTTCACTTTCGCCTTGGCCGAACAAGGCAGTAGCTATGGTATCGGTTACGAAGAAACTACCTATACGATACAAATCTTCCGTAACTACACCCAAGGCGAAGAGGTGCTGAATCTCGTTTACGCCGGTTCCGACGCTGAGAATTTCAAGCTCCCCGAGTCTGTTACTTTCGAAAACGGCAAAAACGTGGCCAACCTTGATATTGACATTACGGGTATGCCTGCAGGTGCTGCCTATGAATTCGCCATTGCTTTCGATGGTCCGGTGATGCAGTATCGCGCACTCGACTCTGCCGCTCTGACGGTACTCTACAAGAAAGACTCTGCCGAATATGCAGCCAACAACAAAACCAAGCAAGCTGCCGCTATGGGCGAGAAGATTGCTGCCCTTACCGCTGCCGATACCGTTTATGTAACGGGTATAGACCAAGTAGTGGTGTCTTTCTCGGTTGAATACACATGGATAAGCAAAGGCGTAGTTGAATTCTACTCCTCATGGGAAGGTGCTTCGGCCAAGGTTGAAATTGAACAGGCCTTGGAATACACCGATGCTGAAGGTTATCACTACATGCGTTTGAACTCGCCCTACTATCATGTGGCTCCCAAATACTGCACATCTGCCGGCAAGCATGCCTACTTCTATCTGGACAAGGATTATAATGCCAACAGCTCTTGCATTATTCCAGGTTTCCAGTGGATAGAAGATGATGTTGCATGGTACTATAGTTCCTCCTATGCTTCTTATGCTGCTTTCATCAATCAGGAGAATGTATATGTTTACCAAACGCTTTGGGGCGACGGCTCAAGTCTCTGGAATCCTACCCAGGAACAATTCCTTTGGACCAAGGAACACCGTGATGCGGCTATTGCCGATGCTACTTGGGAATATACAGACTAAGCATTAATAAAGCTTTTAAAGCTTTTGGGATAAGGACGGGGCGGCCCAGCGGGCCGCCCCGTTTTTTGCTTTTTGCATTTGTGCTTGGCTTGACGTAACTTTGCCCAATGCTTCCTGCAGCGAGCTCTTGGCCCTGCACGAACAATCTATAACTGTCATAGACCATTTTGTTATGAAAAGACTTTACACAATGATGGCGCTGCTGGCCTTGCTGCCCGCTATGGGGCTGCTGGCGCAGGAAACGGCACCTGCTTTTCCCGGCGCCGAAGGCGCCGCCCGTTACACTACCACCGGCGGTCGTGGCGGAACGGTGTATCATGTAACCACTTTGGCCGACAGCGGCACGGGTTCGCTGCGCGAAGCTTTGGGTAAAAGCGGAGCGCGTACCATCGTCTTCGATGTTTCCGGCTATATCGACCTTAAGTCCGACTTGCGCATCAGCAACGGCAATGTGACCGTGGCCGGCCAGACAGCCCCTTCGCCCGGCATTACGCTGCGCTATTACACCATCAACTGCACGGCCGACAATGTCATTATCCGTTTTATCCGTTTTCGCCGCAGTCAGGTAAAGAGCACCAGCGATGGTGGCGATGCCATTTGGGGACGGCAGAAAAAGAACATCATTCTCGACCATTGCTCCATGTCATGGGGTTGTGATGAGGTGGCTTCGTTCTACGACAACCGCAACTTTTCCATGCAATGGTGCACCATAGCCGAATCGCTCTGTAATGCCGGTCATAGCAAGGGTGCTCATGGTTATGGCGGTATTTGGGGCGGCAACAATGCCTCTTTCCAT
>CAYRHC010000269.1:0-2100 GCA_964423935.1 uncultured Bacteroidales bacterium
GTCTGCCAGCGAGAGCACTTCAGACTTGTTCTGTGTGAAGGTAGTATAGATACTCCAAGTGAAGTTCTTGGTTACAACGGGATAGATATCAACACCAAGTTCCCAACCGCGGTTTCTGATAGAGCCGAAGTTGGTGATGTAGCTTGAATAGCCTGTCGAAGGAGCGGAGGTCTTGGCACCAATCTGGTTGTCGGAGATTCTGTTGTACCAGGTTCCATCAAGACCGAAGCGGCTGTTGAAGAACTTGAGTTCCAAACCGGCTTCCACTTCGCTGGTGAACTCGGGCTTGAGGTCGGGATCGTACAAAACGGTGGGCAACTCCATAAGACCCTGGCCCATATAGGGTGAACCGATAACATAGGTTCCGTTGACATAATAGGGCGAAGCGTCGTTGCCGACTTTGGCCCAGCTGGCGCGAACCTTACCGAAGTTGAACAAATCGCTGGTCAGGTCGAAAGCTTCGCTGAATACCAAAGAACCCGAAATGGCCGGATAGAAGAAGCTTCTGTTGTGGACGGGCAGGGTAGACGAAGCGTCATTTCTGGCCGAAAGGTTCAAGAAAGCCCATTCATCCCAATCGAGTACCAAGTCGGCAAAAACACCAATCTTGCGCGAACGTGAGTAGCTCTCACTGGCTGTTTGCGTTTGTGTGTTGTCGATGGCGAAAATGCCCGGATTGATGATTTCATCGCCGGAGGCAGCGAAGCTGTTGGCTGTCTGTTGGTTGAAGTTATGACCCAAGGTTGCCTTGATGCCGACCTTGTCGAAGGTGTAGTCGCCCGTGAGCAACAAGGTGGATTCCAACTGATCGTTGGTGTAGTCGCTCTTGCTGATATAACCCTTACCGGCGTTGGCGCGAGAACCTTGATTGACGATGGTTTTGCGGTCCTGACCATACGAGTTGTAACCCAAGGTGTAGTCGATGGCAAGCCACTTGGTAAAGTTATAACCGATATTGAAGTTGGCTACAGTACGCTTTTGGGTGGTAAGGTACATGTCGTTTTCCCATGCCCAGTAAGGGTTGTTGGCCTGGCTGGAAAGCTGGAAGAGCAGGTTGCTGCCATCGGTGGTCTGGTAGGGGAAGCTTTGGATGTCCCAGCTACGGGGCATGATGAAAGCTCTAGCCAGAGAAGAGGCGCCACCAAGCGTTGCGCTCGACTGGTTGTTGCCGTACATGGGGCTGGTCTGGTCGGTGTACGAGAAGGCGATGTTGCCGCCAAAACGAACACCGTTCTTGAGCTTTTGCGAGCCACCCACGCTAAACGAATATCTGTCGAAGTCAGAACCGGGAATATAGCTGTCTTGCGACAACCAAGAACCGGTTACATTGAAGAATCCACTTTCGGTGGTGCTTCTTACATTGAGCGACATATCCCAGATATTACCGGTGCGGAAAAGATCCTTCACGTTGTTGGGATAGGCTTTGTAAGGAATCTTACCGCCAAGTTCGGGATAAAGTTCCAGCGCCAGATTGGGATACTCGGCTGCAATGGCGGCGTACATATCCATGGTTGCACCTTCGGTGAAAGCAGGTCCCCATGAACCGTTACTGCCTTGGAAGAGGAAATTGCTGCCTTGTCCGTAAGTGTTCTGGTAGTCGGGCAGAGAGGCCACTTGTTCCATGGCGTACGAACCGTTGTAGGTGATGGCCAGGTCTTTCGGACCGGAAATGTTCTTGGCGCCCGATTTGGTGGTGATAAGGATGACACCGTTAGCGGCACGCGAACCGTAAAGAACAGAAGCGGCGGCACCCTTGAGTACGCTCATCGATTCGATGTCGTTGGGGTCGAGCGTGGAGATACTGGAACCGAACGCACCGCCCAGACCGCTACCACGGCCACTCGATGAAGTACCGATGTTGGTGTAGGGAACACCGTCCACCACATAAAGGGGCTGGTTGTTGCCCAGGAACGATGAATTGCCTCGGATGGTGACTCTGGTGGCACCGCCGGCATCGCCCGAAGGTGCGGAAATCTGTACACCGGCAATCTTGCCGTCCAAAGATCTCAGAAGGTCGGGTTCGGCCTTCTGTACCGCTTCGTCAGAGCTCACTTTCGTTATCGAATAACCCAAAGAACGCTCGGAACGCTGGATACCCAC
>CAYRHC010000270.1:0-2063 GCA_964423935.1 uncultured Bacteroidales bacterium
TCTATGTGTATTCAGCGTACTTACGTAGGTGGCTCGCTCGGCGACTTCTATATGCTCAAATCAACCGGTCTTAGCGGCAAAAGAGCCACCAAGGGTCTTTGGACAATCGAAAACCCCGCCACCGGCAAGAGCGAAGTCTTCAATTCCGGTATGCGCGACACCGACTCCAGCTATCGTCAATATCTGGGTAGTGGTATTCCCAAGGTTACCTTGGGTTGGACCAACACTTTCCGCTACAAGAGATTCGACCTTACGCTTGCTTTCTCCAGCCAGTTGGGCCACAAAATTTTCAACTGCCAGAGAATGTTCTACGAGAACCTCAACATTGGCCTGAACCGTTACAAGAGCGCTGTTGACCCCGTTTACGGCGGCCAGCTCTCCAAGAGCCAGGAACCCGTTGCTGTCAGCTACTATCTGGAAGACGGTGACTATCTGAAACTCGACAACTTCAACTTGGGTTACACTTTCAATACCCAGCGCGTGAAGTATCTTGACAGAGCACGTGTATTCATTTCCGGCGAAAACATCTTCTGCCTTACCGGATATACCGGCATCGACCCTGAAATGTCTACCGACAACCGTTTTGCTTTCGGTGTGGACTACCGCAACAAGTATCCGACCATCCGTACCTTTACGCTTGGTGTTAACATTACTTTCGGCAACAAATAATAAAAGGAGCTTTACATTATGAAAAAAATGAACAAATTTTTCGCCGCCATGTTTGCGGCTGCAGCGCTCCTCGCGGGATCTTATGCCTGCACCAATCTTGACGAGCACATTTACTCCGACCTTTCTCCCGAGAATCTTTCGGGCAGTGAAGACGAGGTTATGGATATGATGGGGAACCTCTATGCCCAGCTCCGTTTCTCGTATTGGGCTTGGGAAGGCTACTTCGACATCAACGAGGAAAGCAGCGACCTGCTGATGACCCCTTACCGTACCTATGGCGGCTGGGGTGCACAATACATCAACCTGCACCAGAACAATCCCTATGCCGGTATTCCTCACCTTTATCAAGAGTGGTATTATTGCTACAATGCTATCGAGAAGGCCAACCAGCTGCTCCAGACCGAGACTATCAAGAACAACACCGAAGCAGCCGCTGAGGTTCGTGCCGTGCGCGCCCTGTGCTACTTCATCGTATTCGACCTCTGGCGCAATGTTCCCCTCGAAACCGACTATACCGTTTCCAGTGCGGCCGGTTATATGCCGCAGCAGTCGGCTCCCGAACATGTTTGGGATTTTATGGCCAAGGAAGTGGAAGAAATTATCCCGCTGATGTCTACCGACAAGAAGTATGGCCGTATGAACAAATACGCCGCTTGTATGTTGGCCGCCAAGATATTCCTCATGCATGACAGCTGGCTTCGCGGATTCGAAAAAGACGCTACTCCCAGTTTGGTGATGAGCGAACATGCCCTTGCCAACCGCAACTGGGACAGCGAGTTCTTCAAGACCAACGCTGACAACGACAACAAGTGGTACAAGAAGGCCTTCCAATATGCCAAACTGGTGGTAGACGAAGGCGGTTACACCTTGGCCGAGAATTATCTTGACAACAGCCGTTGCAACCTCAACGCTGCACCTGAAGTTATCTTTGTTCTGCCGCTTGACGGTTCCAAGGCTTCTCATAATTATCTGGTAAACAAGTGCTTCGTTGGCCGTGGCGGTCAGGCTTTCGGCTTCAGCGGTTCTCCTTGGAACGGTTCTTGCGCAGTGCCTCAGTTCATCCATTCTTATGATCCCGAAGACACCCGTCTTACCGATACTTGGGCTATTGGCCAGCAGTATTATGCTTCCGACGGTTTCCCCATCTACGAAGCTGAACAGAAGCGTTCCGACAAGGGTGACGATATGCTTACCGATGCTATGATTGCAGCCGATTCCCGTCATAAGGATCACAGCCATGCAGCCGGCAACTATCCGTTGATTTACACCGTGGAGGTTCATTCTATCAACACTCCCGGCGCTTACGACTTCGAAGGTGCCCGTTTCAAAAAGCAGGAGATTGTGGCTGGCAACGTCGGCACTTATGGCGATGACGTATGCTTCTACCGTTTGTC
>CAYRHC010000271.1:0-2012 GCA_964423935.1 uncultured Bacteroidales bacterium
GTCAGGAGGATGGTCTCGCCGTTGTTGGCGGGTGTAATGCCCAGTTCAGAAGCCAGAATGGCTTTTTCGATAGGCTTGATCATCGACTTTTCCCAAGGTTGGATGGTGATGGTCTTGGCATCGGGCGTAGACAGGTTGGCGACGTTGGCGAGCGGGCTCATGGTGCCGTAATAGTCGACACGGATGCCGTCCAAGAGGTTGACACTGGCCTTGCCTGCACGGATGCGCGACAGGGTTTTCTCTACGTGCTGTATGGTCTGTTCCATACTTTCTTCCGCCATGGAAATAAGGAGAGTGGCTTCTTCGTTCATATTGTTTATGCTTGATTAATTATGTACTAATGTGCCGATGCCGCCTTCGGTGAGCACCTTTTTCAGATTGCCTGGCTTGTCCATGTTGAACACGATGATGGGCAGGTCGTTCTCCTTGCACATGGTGGTGGCGGTGAGGTCCATCACCTTCAGGCCCTTAAGGTAGATTTCGTCGTAGGTGATATCATCGTACTTGACGGCAGTGGGGTCTTTTTCGGGGTCGGCCGTGTAGATACCGTCCACGCGGGTACCTTTAAGCATGACATCGGCCTCTATTTCTATACCGCGCAGCGACGAACCCGTGTCGGTGGTGAAGTAGGGACTGCCGGTGCCGCAGGAGAAAATGACGATTTCGCCCTTGTCGAGGCATTCCAAGGCGCGGGTCTTGCTGTAAAATTCACCGATGGGCTCCATGCGAACGGCCGTCAGCACGCGGGCTTTGGCACCGATGCTTTCCAAGGCTGAGCATAGGGCCAGACTGTTGATGACGGTGGCCAGCATGCCCATTTGGTCGCCCTTGACGCGCTCGAATCCTTTGGCGGCTCCGCTGAGGCCACGAAAGATGTTGCCGCCGCCGATAACGATGCCTATCTGTATGCCCAATTGGGCTATTTCCTTGATTTGCTGAGCATACTCGGCCAGACGTTCGGGATCGATGCCGTACTGGTTCTTGCCCATGAGCGACTCGCCGCTCAGCTTCAGCAAAATGCGATGATATTTTTCCATACGAAACTGTTAAACCGATATTTTTGCAAAGGTATAATTATATGACAAAACGCACTTGTTTGAGGGCGTAATTTTTTAGCTCGCCTCTGGCTTTTTTCTCCAATTGCAGACGTCCGTCGGGCAGAACGTCAACAATGCGGGCCTCGAAGCGGCCGTCCTGATCTTGGTATTCGTGCCAACTCTTGTAACGGTAGAGTCGCTGCAGGTATTGCTCCTGCAACTGTTGACGGCTCAAGTGGCCGCTGCAGAGGTTGTCAATGCTGTTGAGTATGTCTTGCGCCAAACCTTCGATGAGCTGCACCATGGCGGCTTCGTTCAAGGGGAAGGCGTTGAGGCAGGTGGCCGGGCAGTGCCCGGCCACCTGCCTCAACGACCTGGGGTTGGGCGCATCGCTCAGAAACACGCACTGGTTGACATTGAGCCCGACACCGCAGATACAGTCTTGAATGAAGCGTCCCGAGAGCCTGCTCTCGATAAGAATGCCCGAAAGTTTGCCGTCTTGCACATAGAGGTCATTGGGCCATTTGATTTTCAGCCAAGGTCGGGCTTCCTGCGGAAATAGTTCGTCGTGGACCAACAGATAGTCGGTCAGCGCCAGCGAAACGGCTTGGGTGATGGCGAAATGCTCTTCGGCCGGCCAGTGCAAGGCTCTAAGGGCGATGCTGAAGGTGGCGTTGGCGCCGGCCTCCGATTCCCAGCCATTGCCCATCTGACCGTGGCCGGCGCCTTGAAACGCGGCGCTGAGCACTGTGCCGTGAGCAAGGGGCTGCTCCGCTTCGCTCCGCAGCCACTCGTTCATCACTACCGAGGTAGATGACACTTCCTTGTAACGTATATGCTTCATAATCAATCAATCAAGGCTGTGAACGCGTCTTCGATATGCTCGATGCTATGCCCGCCATCGGCCTGGTAAACGATGGAAATAATGTCGAAACGCACTTCCAGGTCGATGGCGTTCCGTCTGATATAATAGTT
>CAYRHC010000272.1:0-2005 GCA_964423935.1 uncultured Bacteroidales bacterium
TGAAGCACCAAGCGATGCCGTCGGTGAGCAGGTCCATGGCTCCCGAAGCGCGCAACACACCGATGCCCACCAACATCCCCACCAGATAGGGTACTATCTTGATACAGGTCTCGAAACCACCTTTGGCACCATCAATAAAGGCTTCATAGACATTGATTCTCTTGTAAAGTCCGCCCACCATAAAGGCCGTGATAATGCCCAGTAGCAGACTGTTGCTCAAGATGCCGGAGGCTCGGTTCATGCTTTCTTTGTCCATAGAGGCAAACCAGATGACCAGACCCGTTATCACCGCCAAAATACCGCCCATCCAGCCGATAACCGTCTTGTTCCACAGATTGAGTTTCTGTTTGATACCCACGTAGATAATTGCCGTGAGCGTGGAAACGAAGGTGGCGATAAGGATGGGAATGAAGACATCGGTAGGGTTGGCGGCCCCCAGAATGGAGCGCTGCGCGATGATGGACAGGGGAATGATGGTAATGCTCGAAGTATTGAGTGCCAGAAACATTATCTGAGCGTTAGAGGCCGTGTCTTTTTTAGGGTTCAGTTCCTGCATGCTTTGCATGGCCTTGAGGCCCATAGGCGTTGCGGCGTTGTCGAGCCCCAGCATATTGGCCGAGAAATTCATCACCAGCTCTCCGTTGACGGGATGATTTTTGGGCAATTCGGGAAAAAGCTTTTCGAAAAACGGACCGACGATGCGTGCCAGCAGGTTCACCGCACCGGCGCGTTCCCCGATTTTCATGAATCCCATCCACAGCGTCATAATACCTACAAGCGGCAGGCAGATATCCATTACGGCATATTTGGCCATATCGAAGCTGCTGGAAATGACTCTTTCAAAAACACTGGTATCGCCAAAGAAGATGCATTGCACCAAAGCCACGATGAAAGCGACAATAAAGAAGCCTACCCAAATATAATTCAGTACCATGGCGAATCAGTTTTTGGAAAAATAGGATGACAAATCTTTTTTGTAGACAATAAGCAGGAAGATGCACAGCAAAACGGTGCGGGCCAGCAGGCGCAAGGCCAGATTGTCGATGGGAAGCCGCATACCGATGACGAACAGTACCCCACTGAGCAAGGTGTAAAAACCAGCCGATTTGATATCGTAGCGGATGGGGTAGTACTTCTGCCCAAGGAGCCAACTAACGAGGGTCATGACAAAGAAACAGCCCAGTGAAGTCCAGGCAGCTGCAACATAGCCGTAGCGCGGCACGAAAACGATATTGCCCAAAACGGTCAACACACAGCCAATCAGCGAGATATAAGCACCCCATTGCGTACGGTCACTCAGCTTGTACCACAGTGACAGATTAAAGTAGATACCTTGTAGCAGGTAGCAGACAAGCACGATGGGCACCACCACCAGACCTTCATGATAAGTACTGGAAATGATATACTTCAGAATATCGATGTAGAACATCACGCCCAGAAAGATAAACCAAGCGAAGATGATATAGTATTTCATGGCTTCCACATACGAGGCCCTGCGGTCTTCACCTTGATTGCGGGCAAAAATAAAGGGTTCGTATGCATAGCGGAAGGCCTGGGTGAACATCATCATGATGATGGCTATCTTGTAGCAGGCTCCGTAAATGCCCAATTGACTTTGGGCCAGGGCTTGATCATCGAACAGATGTTTGAAGATGATTTTGTCGAAAGACTGGTTCATGATACCGGCAATGCCCAGCACCAGCAGCGGCAGCGAGTAGGAGAGCATCTGACGCCAAAGTGTCTTGTTGAAACCTCCTTTCACCCTGCATACCGGAAGCAACGCAATAAAGGTGACGGCCGTCGAGAATACATTCGACAAAAACACGTAGCCTACGCCGAAATCCGGATGGTAGAACCAAGAAATAAGTTCGGGTCTGACCGCCTGAATTTTGGGGCATATCCAAAGGAAAAACAGATTCATGACGATGTTTACCCCGATGGAAAGCAGCTTCAGACCGGCAAACTTCATCGCTTTGTTCTGATAACGCAGGTAGGCGAAGGGGAT
>CAYRHC010000273.1:0-1985 GCA_964423935.1 uncultured Bacteroidales bacterium
GACGCACCGAAGCGTAGAATTTAAGGGCATTGCCGCCAGTGGTGGTTTCGGGATTGCCGAACATCACACCGATTTTTTCGCGCAATTGGTTGATGAAAATACAAGTGGTGTTGGTCTTGCTGATGGTGGCCGTAAGCTTGCGCAGCGCCTGACTCATCAGACGGGCCTGCAAACCCACCTTATTATCGCCCATATCGCCTTCCAATTCAGCTTTGGGAGTAAGGGCAGCAACCGAGTCTATCACCACAATATCCACGGCAGAAGAGCGTATCAGCTGGTCGGCGATTTCCAAAGCCTGCTCCCCACTGTCGGGTTGCGAAATCCACAGGTTCTCGATGTCTACACCCAATTTTTCGGCATAGAAACGGTCGAAAGCATGCTCGGCATCGATAAAGGCCGCAATACCGCCGGCTTTTTGAGCTTCAGCTATGGCATGAATGGCCAACGTGGTCTTACCTGACGATTCCGGACCATAAATTTCAATGATACGTCCCCGGGGATAACCGCCCACGCCCAGCGCGAGGTTCAGCGAAAGAGAACCGGTAGAAATAACCGGCACATCTTCTACTTTGTCATCGCCCATCTTCATGATGGAGCCCTTGCCGTAATTCTTTTCAATTTTTTCCATTGCCATCTGCAAGGCTTTCAGTTTTTCAGCAGACGGCCCCTTGGATACTTCGGGGGTCTGTTCGTTTTCTTTCGTCATAATACTATGTGTTTTTGTTTTTAGAATTTCGCGTCAAATATACTACCGACTTTTGAATCTGTCAAGTATTTTTGTATTTATTGTTAAGTTATCGTATATAACTATTGATTTTCAACTATTTGGACTCAGCGCAAAACTGTTCATCGGCGATGACAAAAATAATCAAAAACAAATGGCGTAGGGCTGTGTAGGCAAATAAAAATTCGGTGGAAATATTTCAGCGAAGCCTTTCCAATTCAAAAATAATTCCTACCTTTGCAGCCGCTAATGCAAAACTATTTAAACCTATCATTCTATGGCAACAAAACTTAGATTACAGAGACATGGCCGCAAGAGCCACGCTTTCTACTACATTGTTGCAGCCGACAGCAGGGCACCACGTGATGGTAAATTTATTGAAAGATTGGGTTCGTACAATCCGAACACTAATCCTGCTACAGTAGATTTGAACTTCGAACGTGCTTTGTATTGGCTCAACACAGGTGCTCAACCTTCTGACACCGTACGTAACATTCTTTCCAGAGAAGGCGTATTGCTCAAGAAACACCTTATGGGTGGTGTAGCCAAGGGCGCTTTCAACGAAGAAGAAGCCGAAAAGAGATTCAATGCCTGGAAGCAAGGCAAGGACGCTGCTTTGAACACGGTTATCGCCGGTTTGAAGAACGCTCAGATTGCCGAAGCCAAGGCTCGCAAAGAAGCTGAAGAAGCTGTTCACAAGGCTAAAGCCGATGCTCTCGCCAAGAAGTTGGCTGAGAAGAAGGCCGCCGAGGAAGAAGCCGCCGCTGCAGCCGCTGCCGAAGCCGCCGCAGCAGCACCCGCCGCTGAAGAAGCTCCTGCAGCCGAAGAAGCTCAGGCAGAGTAAATAAACTATCGTTGAACCGGTTCCTCTCACCACATAACACCGGTTCAATTTGGAGGGATGGTAGAGTGGTCGATTACGGCAGTCTTGAAAACTGTTGACCTGAGAGGGTCCGGGGGTTCGAATCCCTCTTCCTCCGCCTTGAGTCAAAACTCACTTGACAACCTGCTGATTTTCAGCAGGTTGTTTTATTTTATGGCCTTTTGCATCGGACGATTTTCGGACGGTTTTAACCCCAATATGCACGTCAATGGATTCCAGTATCAAGGCAAGTTGGTAATTGCCTTGGATGAAGCATCCGACTTCTACCGCATCTATTTTGTAAAGGCGGGTAGGGTGGAATTGCAGCGCAGCAATGTCGGGTGTTATGGGAGCAAACGGTAGCGCAGCAAGTGGAAGCACTTCTACCGAAATCGGAAG
>CAYRHC010000274.1:0-1963 GCA_964423935.1 uncultured Bacteroidales bacterium
CCAGAAGTTGCGCGATAGCAGCAAAAGTATGGTGAAGATTTCCAGACGGCCTACCAGCATCAGAAAGCACATCCACCATTTTCCCAGGCAGGGCATCAAGGCATAATGCTGTGTAAAGTCGCCCATTGCCGGGCCTACATTGCCCAGTGCCGACAGGGAAACGCTCAGCGCCTCTTCCATATTCAGTCCCATGGAATAATAGATACCCATGCTCAAGGCAGTTATCAAGATGTAGAATACCAAAAAGCCGTAAAGGTTCGATACGGTGGAAGCGGGCAGTGCCTTGCCGTTGTACATGATGGGCAGGATGGCGTTGGGATGCACGTCGCGTTGCAGTTCGTTGTAGGCTGCCTTAATATAAATAATGTGTCGTCCAATCTTGATGCCGCCCGAAGTGGAACCCGACATGGCGCCCATGCACACCAGGAGCAGCAGCAGAAATTTGGCCACCGGATTCCACAGCGCCACATTGTCGGTGAAGTACCCCGAGGTAGTGATAATGGAAATGGCTTGGAAAAAGCCGTTGCAGAGCGCTTTGCCGGCGGGCATCTTGTCTATGGCAAACAGCAGGGCCGAGAGCGCCAGACCCGAAATGACGAACACGATGGCGTACCATTTGAACTCTTCGTTCTGCCGCACCTTGTCGAAATTGCGGGTGAACAGGCGATACAGCACCACCACGCTCGTACCGGCCAAAAACATGAACACGATGCCCACAATATCGATGTAGACGGAGTCCCAATAGCCCAAACTGGCATTCTTGGTGGAGAATCCGCCCGTGGCCATGGTGGTGAAAGCGTGGCAGAGGGCATCGAAGAAATCCATTTTGCCCAGCCAGAGCAGCAGGGCTTCCAAAATAGTGAGGCCGCAATACACGAACCACATAATCTTGGCCGATTCGCTGAGTTTGGGCCGCAGTTTTTCATAGACGGGGCCGGTGGTTTCTGCCGTGAAAAGCTGGAAACTGCCCAGTTTCAGTACCGGGAAAATGGCCAGCGACAGCAGGATGATACCCATACCTCCCAGCCATTGGCTGATGCTGCGCCAGAACAGCATGCATTTGGGCAAGACTTCCACATCGGTCAAGATGGTGGCGCCGGTAGAAGAGAAGCCCGAGATGCTTTCGAAATAGGCATCGGTAAAGCTTTGAAAATAAGGGCTTAATACATATGGTATAGAACCGAACAGCGGAAAGAGTATCCACACCAGCGTAACGATAACGAAGCCTTCGTGCTTGCCCACCACGGCAGATCCTTTGTGTCCGAGCAGGGTCAAAACGAGGGCGCTGACGCAGGTAATGGCGGCCGCCTGCAGAAAAATATGCACATCGCTTTCGTTGTAAAGCCAGGCTATTCCGCTTGTCAACAGCATAAACAAGGCCTCTATCAGCAGCACAAAGCCGATGAATTTGAGAATGATACGCAGGTTAAAGGGATTCTTGGGCATGGTGTACAGGCAAAACAGATATCAACAGAAAAATTTCTCTACCTTTTGGATATTCGAGCTCAGACAGAAGATAACCACGCGGTCGCCCTTCTGGATAAGCGTATTACCGTAGATGATGATACCTTTACCGTCGCGGATAAGACCGCCCAGGCTGACATTCTCGGGCAGGCGCAGGTCTTTGACGGGCTTCTTGGTTATCTTGGAGTCTTCCTTGACGATAAATTCGGCCACATCGGCATCGGCAAAGGTCAAGCACTTCATGTTGGTGACATCGGCGTCGAGCATCATCTGGTAGATGTGTCCGGCGGCTATCAGCTTCTTGTTCACCACAATACCGATATCCAGATTGTCGGCCATGGGGATGTAGTCGAGCTGCTCCACTTCGGCAACGGTACGCGGCACACCGAAACGTTTGGCGGCCAGACAAGAAAAGATATTGGTCTCGTCACTACCCGTGAGCGCCACGTAATCCTCCATGCTGGAGATACTTTCGTCGTGCAGCAGGTCCATGTCGCGG
>CAYRHC010000275.1:0-1952 GCA_964423935.1 uncultured Bacteroidales bacterium
TCAGGGCAATGACACCCTGATGGTTCTTTGTGGTGATATGGTTGAGCTTTTCCTGCGGCACACGCTGAACGGGAATATTCGTTCCGCGCAGGGCGGCAAACAGTTCTTTCGACAGGTCGCTTTCCAAGTTCTTACGTATCCAGATTTTGTCTACGTCCTTGCCTGCGGCAATGGCTTCTATAACGGCACGGATGCCGAAAATCATTTCATTTCCTCCTCTCGGAGCGGGTTTTCTATAAAACATATATCAAAACGGATTACTAACTATTTGGTGCCAAGCAAAAGTCGAGCATTATCCAGAGCGGCTTGCGTCACTTCTTCCCCACTCAACATCTTGGCGATTTCCAGCAGGCGTTCCTCATCACTGAGCAGCACAGCGTTGCTGATGGTTTGGTCGGCATCTTCCGACTTATAGACTTTGTAATGATGGCTACCCTTGGCGGCTATTTGCGGCAAGTGCGTGATACACAACACTTGACGGTGCTGGGCAATCTTCTGCATCAGCAGCCCCATCTTGTGGGCAATCTCGCCCGAAACGCCCGTGTCTATCTCGTCGAAGAGCAAGCAGGAACAACTGCTCAGTTCAGCCATCAGCGATTTCAAGGCCAGCATCAGACGCGAAATTTCACCACCAGAAGCAATTTGGGTAATGGACTGCACGGCCACGTTGCGGTTAGCCGAGAACAGGAAGGTTACTTTGTCGCCGCCGCTCAAGTCCAAATCTTTGTCTTCCATCAGAATTTGGAATTTGGCATGCGGCATGCCCAGTTGCTGGAGCTGCTGTATCATGTAGTCCTCGACACTTTTCAGCACCGAGTGTCGCTGGCGACGTAATTCCAGAGCCGTTTTTTGCGCATCTTTCCAGTAACCATCGGCCTTGGCTTGTGCCTGAGACAATAACTCATCGCCCTGTTCTATCCGGTTCAATTGGCTGGCCAGATTGTCGCGCAGCGGAATAAGTTCGTCGGCCTTGGCGCAATGGTGTTTCTGTTGCAGTTCGTAAAGCAGATTCAGTCTGCTTTCGATGCGGTCCATATCGCGGGGATCGAGTTCACATTCGGCGTTCCACTTCTCAATATCGCGTTCAATATCCTTGAGTTCCACTAGACAACTGTCCATACGGGCGCAGCTGTCTTCTATGGCCGGGAAATGACGTTGCAGATGCGTTGCTGTGGACAGGGCCTGCTTGAGTTGCGCACAGACACCTCTTTCGTCACCCAAACAGCTTTGCAGTTGTTGCAGGTCGCTTTGAATATCTTCGGCATGTTCCAGTGTGTCGCGCTGGGCTTCCAACTCCTCTTGTTCACCGGCAATCAGCTTGGCATCAAGCAATTGACGATATTGAAACTGTAGATAATCTTGTTCGTCCTTTTGCCTTTGCAAGTCTTCGGCCAAGCGTTTGGCTTCCCTAAGGGCTTTTTCGTAGGCGGTGAAACACTCGCGATAGCGCTCCAGCACCGGTTCGCTCTTGGCAATGGTGTCCAGCACATTCAACTGGAAACTGTCTTTAGACAGCCAGAGATTCTGGTGCTGTGAATGGATGTCCACCAGCTGCTGGCCCAAGTCTTTCAAATCGCCCAAAGCGATGGGAGTGTCATTGACAAAAGCCCTAGATTTGCCATTGGCGGAGAGTTCACGTCGGATGATGCAGGAAGTGGTATCGTAGTCCAGATCGTGGGCTTCGAAGAAACCGCGCAGACGGTCGATGTCGGTAAATTCCGCTTCCAGCACGCATCTTTCGGCTCCCGCCTTGATGGCTTTCAGGTCGGCCCGTTGTCCGAGTATCAGGCCCAAGGCTCCAATCATCACCGATTTGCCCGCGCCCGTTTCGCCCGTAATCACCGACAGTCCTGCATCGAAATAGAGTTCCAGGCTGTCGACGAGCACATAATTTTTGATACTGAGTCTGTGTAACATGGTAAGGTTTTAGTTGTTTTCCTTGATAGCCATCA
>CAYRHC010000276.1:0-1937 GCA_964423935.1 uncultured Bacteroidales bacterium
CGCCCGTGTACAATAAGAAATGATGAATCTTTATCCCAAACTGATAACCGATGCCCTGACCAAGGTGCGCTACCCCGGTAGCGGCAAGAACCTGGTGGAAGCCGGCATGGTCGAAGACAATATCCGTATCGAAGGCAACAAGGTGAGTTTCTCGCTGATTTTCGAAAAGGAAAACGACCCCTTCATCAAGTCGGTGGTGAAAGCCGCCGAGTCTGCCATTCTTACTTTTGTGGGTGAAGAGGTGGACATCAAGGGCAATATTTCGCTCAAGTTCAAGAAGGAAGCGCCTAAGCCCAAGACTGAAGAACGCCCTCTGGCCAAGGTGAAGAACATCATTGCCGTTTCGTCGGGCAAGGGCGGCGTGGGCAAATCGACGGTGTCGGCCAATTTAGCGGTGGCCCTGGCCAAGCAAGGCTACAAGGTGGGTTTGCTCGATGCCGATATTTTCGGCCCGTCCATCCCTAAGATGTTCGGCATAGAAGACGCACGCCCCATGTTGGAAACCGTCGATGGACGCGACCTGATTGGTCCCATCGAGAAGTTTGGCGTAAAGATACTTTCCATCGGCTTTTTCGTGGAACCCCAACAAGCGGTGCTTTGGCGCGGCGGCATGGCTTCCAATGCTCTCAAACAACTGATCAACGAAGGCAATTGGGGCGAGCTGGACTACTTCCTTATCGACCTGCCGCCCGGCACCAGCGATATCCATCTGACGCTTATCCAAACCCTGCAACTGACGGGTGCCATTGTGGTGACAACGCCCCAGCAGGTGGCTTTGGCCGATGCGCGCAAGGGTATCGACATGTTCCAGAACGACAAGGTGGACGTGCCCATTTTGGGCTTGGTGGAGAATATGTCGTGGTTTACGCCGGCCGAACTGCCCGACCACCGTTACTACATTTTCGGCCGCGACGGCGCCAAGCAGCTGGCCATTGAAACCGGCACGCGCCTGCTGGGCCAGATTCCGCTGGTGCAGAGCGTTTGCGAGAGTGGCGATGCCGGTGCGCCCATCGTTACCCAAAACAGCGTCGTTTCCTTGGCCTTCGACGAACTGGCCCGCCTGGTGGCTTCGCTCTGCTGAGTTGCGCAGCAGGCCAAGTAATCCGTAAAAATCGGCTGAGAGGGGCAATTATTAAAAAAGTATAATTATCTTTGTCTGTTTTATGAAAATTTTCAAAAATAGATAAAGATGAAGTTCCTGAAGTCGAAAATGCTCGTGTCGGCGGCTTTGTCGATACTGTCGCTCTTGTGGTTCTCCTCCTGTCAGCAACAGATGAAGGAGTATTACGAAGAGCCCGAATGGATTAAGGGCAGTATCTACGAAATCCTGCAGGACCGAGGCGATTACACACTTTTCCTGCAAGGCGTTGACACTTGTCAGTACACGGCACTGCTCAAAGGCCGCAGTATCCTCACGGTGATGGCGCCGACCGACTCTTCGCTGGAAGCCTACTTGCAGCGGCATTACGGCAGCCCGGACTGGTCGGCGGTACCCACGGCCGAGGTGAAGAAACTGATAGGTTTCCATATTTTGTATTATGCCTTCGACCAGGACAAGCTGTCGAATTTCCGTCCCAAGGAGGGCGATGGTGCCAGTGCCGAAGAGTTGGAAAAGAACGCTGGTCTGTACTACAAGTTCCGCACGCGCAGCCAGGACGTACCGGAAAGAATCTCCGTCAGCCGCTGGATGAACGGTACCACGCTCGATACGCTGCCTCACGAGGTGGATGTCTATCATCTGGAGCGCTTTATTCCGGTATTCTCGGCCAATATGTTCCAGACCAAGCTCATCGATGCCAAGACGAACTACGAGTATTTCTTCCCCGGCAGCGAATGGAAGGCGGGTACTGTGTTCAATGTCTGCGATGCGGAAGTGACGGAGATGGAAGTTATCGCCAAGAACGGCTATATCTACTTTGTCGAACGGGTAATCGAGC
>CAYRHC010000277.1:0-1919 GCA_964423935.1 uncultured Bacteroidales bacterium
CGAAAACTTTGAGGTCTTGCGCCGTAAGTGGCAGCGTCAAGGCCAGGGACAAGAGGATGAACAAATGTCGCATAGGGTAAACAATTGGTCGGAGCAAAAGTAGTTTCCAGGAGGCAAATCTGCATGCGTCTTGACGTTTTTCTGCTTTTTATCTAATTTCGCAGGATGATTTTCACCCTATTATGATACGATGCATATGAAAAGATTGACAATCAAAAGCTGGATGATGGCGCTGGTGCTGTCGTTCTCGGCCCTTGGATTTTGCAGTTGCCAAAAAGGCAAGGATGTCCCGGTTGTGTATTTCACCAAAGACATTTCGCCCGATGGCTTGGTGAAACTGTATGAGGCTTTGGGCGTGGAGGCTCAAGGCAAGGTGGCAGTGAAGATATCAACCGGCGAGTCTGAAAAATCCAATCATCTTCGTCCCGAATTCATTGCACCGCTGGTAAATAAGGTAAACGGCACCATCGTGGAATGTAATACGGCCTACGCCGGCAACCGCTGTCAAACCGAAGATCATCTCCTGGCCATTGCCGAGCGCGGTTACGACAAAATCGCTCCGGTCGATATCATGGACGCTGAAGGAGAAATCAAGATTCCGGTCAAGGACTCCAAATGGATTAAATACGATATTGTGGGCTCACACATAGCCAATTACGATTTTATGATAGACCTCTCACATTTTAAGGGACATGCTATGGGCGGCTTTGGCGGTGCGCTGAAAAACGCCTCTATCGGGGTGGCTTCCAGAAACGGCAAGGCCTACATCCATACGGCCGGCAAGTCGGAAGATTATACGCAGCTCTGGCAAAATCTGCCCGAAAAGTGGAGCGAAAGCCCCGAAGGGAATACGCCCTTTATCGAATCGATGGCTGCAGCGGCCCAGGCTGTGAACGATTATTTCGCCGCCAAGAAGGGCATCGTCTATATTAATGTGCTGAACAATATTTCCATCGATTGCGACTGCGACGGCAATCCGCACAAGCCCACCATCAAGGATATCGGTATGGCGGCCTCGCTCGACCCGGTGGCTCTCGACAAATTCTGCCTCGACCAAGTGTTCAACCTTCCTGTCGACAAGGACAACGATACCAAGGCTCTGCTCGACAGAATCAGTCAACGGCACGGGACACGCATTGTTTTCCGTGCAGAAGAAATGGGTCTGGGCTCTACCGAATATACCGTCAAAAGTATCGACTGAGCCGCATCTTCACTGAACTGAATCTTTATGGAGCAGGAGCGCGACGGGCTGGTAGATTATATTAAGGGTATGCTGATGTGAGGTGTCGTGTGGGGGCACGCCATTACTGCGCTCAAGGGCGGGATAGTGACGCAACCTACCTTAATACACGTTTTCTTCCGCACCTATGATATGCCCTTCTTCATGCTGATTTCGGGCTTTTTTCTGGGTCGTAGCCTACTGCGCCAAGGCTGTGGCAAGCTGCTGCTCAATCGAACTACCATGATTCTCCTGCCGGCGGTGCTTTGGAATCTGCTGGTGTTGAACCGGCATTTTACGTCCTTTTATTTCCTTTGGGCGGTCTTTGTCAGTTCGGCCATTTGTATTCTGGCGCATTGGCTGGAAACCTCGCTTCATGCGCGCCGGCTGCATTTGGAGTTTGGTTTGGAATTGGCAGCGCTGCTGGTCTTGCATCTGGTGTATGTCCCTTGGAATGTTTTCTATCTCTTCCCGTTTTTTGTCTTCGGAAGATATTTGCCCGATTTGCAGTTCCGCCTCAAGCATTTTCTGCCGGCTTTGCTGCTGTTCGTGGTGATGCTGTTTTGCTGGAAAAGTGTTTATGGCCCCTGGACCTTGGGCTACGATGCTTGGAAGGATTCCTGGACGAACTTGCTTGTCTACGTTTACCGCTTTGCATTTGGCGTTCTGGGTTGCTACGTAATGGCGTGGGTTTTCCGCT
>CAYRHC010000278.1:0-1917 GCA_964423935.1 uncultured Bacteroidales bacterium
CAACTACTATACAGGCTGCATTATCGAAGTGAAGGCACTGGATGTAGCCATGGGCAGTATCACGGGCGGCGGACGCTACGACAACCTGACGGGCGTTTTCGGCATGCCGGGTGTTTCGGGCGTAGGCATCTCTTTCGGTGCCGACCGCATCTTCGATGTGCTCAACCAGCTGAATCTCTATCCGGAAGCTTCCCTGAAACGCACCCAAGTGCTGATGGCCAACTTCGGCGAGAGTGAATGTCTCTATACCCTGCCCGTTCTTGCCAGCTTGAGAGCTGCCGGCATCAGAGCCGAACTCTATCCCGATGCCGCCAAGCTGAAAAAGCAATTCTCCTACGCCGATGAGCGCAAGATTGCCTTCGTAGCCATGGCCGGCGAGAACGAAATCCAAGAAGGAAAAATCAATATCAAGAATATGCAGAACGGCCAGCAAGACACTGTCGGCAAGGACGAAGTGGTGGCTTACCTGCAACAGTATTTCAATTAAGTCATTATCATCATGAGTCAAATAGAACTGAGTGAACAGGAACTGGGACGCCGCCAAAGCATGCAGGCTTTGCGCGACATGGGCATTGAACCTTATCCCGCAGCCCTTTATCCCACCGATGCTTTCTCTACCGAAATCAAGGAAAACTTCTGCGACGAGCAGGAACCCAAACGTCAGGTTTGCGTGGCCGGCCGTATCATGTCGCGCCGTATCATGGGCAAGGCCTCTTTCATGGAGCTGAAAGATTCCAAGGGACGTATCCAGATTTATGTCAACCGCGATGAAATCTGCCCGGGCGAAAACAAGGACATGTACAATGTCGTATTCAAAAAGCTGCTCGATATCGGCGATTTCGTGGGCATCAAGGGTTATGTGTTCCGCACCCAGACGGGCGAAATTTCCGTTCACGCCCAAGAGTTGAGCGTGCTGGCCAAGACCTTGCGCCCGCTGCCCATCGTCAAGATGAAGGATGGCGTGGTGTACGACGCTTTCAACGACCCCGAGCTGCGCTATCGCCAGCGTTATGTCGACCTGGTGGTAAACGAAGGCGTGAAGGACATCTTCGTAAAGCGTACCAAAATTTTCAACTCGATGCGTCAGTTCTTCAACGAACACGGCTACTTGGAGGTGGATACGCCCGTACTGCAGTCCATTCCCGGCGGTGCCGCCGCGCGTCCTTTCATCACGCACCACAATGCGCTGGACATTCCCCTTTATCTGCGTATTGCCAACGAACTTTACCTCAAACGCCTTATCGTAGGCGGATTCGAAGGTGTTTACGAGTTCTCGCGCAACTTCCGCAACGAAGGCATGGACCGCACGCACAACCCCGAGTTCACCTGCATGGAAATCTACGTCTCCTATAAGGACTATCAGTGGATGATGACCTTTACCGAGCAGATGCTGGAACGTATCTGTCAGGATGTCTTGGGCACTACCGAAGTGAAGAACGGCGAGCATGTCATTTCTTTCAAAGCTCCCTTCCGCCGCCTGACCATGACCGATGCCATCAAGGAGAGCACCGGTATCGACATCACCGGCATGAGCGAAGATGACCTGCGCCGGGTTTGCGACCAGCTGCATGTTGAACAGGATGCCACCATGGGCAAGGGCAAGCTTATCGATGAGCTTTTCGGAGCCACTTGCGAAGGCAAGCTTATCCAGCCCACTTTCATCACCGACTACCCCATCGAGATGTCACCGCTCACCAAGCGGCACCGCAACAATCCTCAGCTCACTGAACGTTTCGAGCTTTTTGTCAACGGCAAGGAACTGGCCAACGCCTACAGCGAACTGAACGACCCCATCGACCAGCGTGAACGCTTCGAAGAGCAGTTGCGCCTGAGCGAGAAAGGCGATGACGAGGCTATGTACATCGACCAAGACTTTCTGCGTGCCTTGGAATACGGCATGCCGCCCACCTCGGGTAT
>CAYRHC010000279.1:0-1903 GCA_964423935.1 uncultured Bacteroidales bacterium
TTTTCCGCTGGATGTACGGCCATGACGGTTGGGTGCGTCGTTTGATGGAAACTTGCGGCCGTCAGACCTTGGCTATTTACATCATGCAGTCTATTCTGATTGAGCGCTGCCTGGGCGAACTGGTATCGCGTCTGTATGGTTGGCTGCAGCTGACGGCTTTGCCTGCCTTCGTGGTGGTGCTGCTAGGCTATGTGCTGGCTCCGCTTGTGGCGCTGCTGACGCTGTGGCTGCTTTCGCGGGTGGCAAGCTGGTGTTCCTCGCACCGTTACACGCGCAGGCTCTTCGGCTATAGGGCGGTCTGAATGACCGATGCGATCTAGACCAAAAAAGAACGCGCTCTGCAAGGCATGGGGCCTTGAGAGCGCGTTCTGCTTGGTAAGACGAGGGTTTAGCCTCTCTTTTCCTTGATACGGGCTTTCTTTCCGGTAAGTGCACGCAGATAGTACAGTTTGGCACGACGTACACGACCTACCTTGTTGACGGTGATGCTTTCGATAAACGGAGATTCCAAGGGGAAAATACGTTCAACACCAACGTTGTCAGAAACCTTGCGGCAAGTGAAGTGCTTCTTGCTGCCGTGACCGCTGATTTTGATAACAACGCCACGATAGTTCTGAATACGTTCCTTGTTGCCTTCTTTAATACGATAGGCAACAGTGATGGTGTCACCGCTCTTGAAGGAAGGATGTTCCTTACCGGTTGCAAATGCCTGTTCGGCAATTTTAATCAAGTCCATGATTATAAACATTTGTTTTGTTAATTCACCTGCGTAGCATTCCCGGTTCTCTCATAACTCCGACAGAGGCTCCGAAAGTGGCCGCAAAGATAGGTAAATCTTTCTGATACAACAAGCTTGACGGTTGAAAACTTTTAGATTTCCTCCACTTGCTGCATCCATGCACGTGCTTGGGCATCGCTGGGCATCATCCAGGCACCTCGGGGCGAAAGCGACAGTAGTCCGGCTTGTGCGCCTTCGGGCATACAAGAACGTTTGAACTGTTGGGTAAAGAAGCGGCGGACAAAGGTCTTCAGGCTTTGTTTGACGCTAGCCTCATCGTGGATGCCGGCAAAGGCGGCTTTTGCCATTTCGAAAATCTGGGGCAGGGGACAGGCGCTTTCCAGCAGGTGATACAAGAAGAAATCGTGCAGTTCGTAAGGCCCTACCAAATCTTCGGTCTTTTGGGCGATATTGCCAACATTATCGGTGGGCAGCAGCTCGGGGCTTACCGGCGTATCGACAATGTCCGTCAGTACTTTGCCGGCTTCGGGCGACACTTGCGTACGGGCTATCCACGCTACCAAATGGCGGATAAGCGTCTTGGAGAGCGAGGCGTTGGTGCCGTACATCGACATGTGGTCGCCGTTGTAGGTGGCCCAGCCCAGTGCCAGCTCTGAAAGGTCACCCGTGCCGATAACGATGCCGTTCACTTGATTGGCAACGTCCATCAAGATTTGGGTGCGTTCACGCGCTTGGGCGTTTTCGTACACCACGTTGTGCAGCGAAGTATCGTGCCCGATATCTGAGAAGTGCTGTTCGCAGGCGCTGCGGATGCTGATTTCGCGCTGTTCTATTCCGAGCAACTCCATCAGTTTCAGTGCATTACTATGCGTTTGGCCACTGGTGCCAAAGCCCGGCATAGTAATACCAATCACTTTGTGGCTGTCCAGTTGCAGTTTTTCGCAAGCCTTTACGCTGGCCAGCAGACTGAGGGTGGAATCAAGGCCACCTGAAATGCCCAACACCAATGTGGGCAGACCTAGCTGTTGCATACGTCTGACCAGACCGGATACTTGAATGTCGAAAATTTCCTGATAGCCTTCGTCGCTCTTGGGCAACATGGGGTAGGGGTCGATTTGACGGTGCAGTTGCCAGCCGCCTTCAGCTTCGTGGCTGCAAGTCTCG
>CAYRHC010000280.1:0-1877 GCA_964423935.1 uncultured Bacteroidales bacterium
GTCATCGCGACGTGAACCAAGCGCTACTGGCCGAGCGTTTCGATTTGATATTCTTCACCGGCAGCCCATTGTTGGGCCGTGAAGTGATGCGCGCCGCTGCCGAACATCTGACACCCGTAGTGCTCGAACTCGGCGGAAAAAGCCCCTGTATAGTCAACAAGGATGCCAACATCGCTTTGGCGGCCAAGCGCATAGCTTGGGGCAAGACACTCAACTGCGGCCAGACCTGCATTGCTCCCGACTACTTGATATTGCATGCCGATATCAAAGAAGCTTTCGTCCAGGCTTATGCGCACAGCCTCAGACGCTTGCACGGCAGCGACATTGTCACTTCACCACATTATGTGCGCATGGTCAGCGACAAGGCATATGCCCGTGTGAGCGCTTATCTGAAGGAAGGCCAACTGCTGTACGGCGGCCGCTGCGACGAGCGGACCCGCTTTATCGAGCCCGCTCTGCTCGACCATTTGCAGCCGGGTGCCAAGGTGATGGAAGAAGAAATTTTCGGCCCGGTGCTGCCCATCCTTACTTTCGACGACAAGGACGGGAGCTTTACAGACAAGTGCATCGCCTACATCAACGCACGCGAACATCCCTTGGCCTGCTACTGCTTCGGCAACGAAAAAGAAGCTTGGCATTTGCTTGAAAACTGTATTTCGGGCGGAGCTTGCATCAACGACACCATCATGCACATCACCAACGAAAAACTACCCTTCGGCGGCGTTGGCAATTCGGGCATGAACGCTTATCACGGGCGCAAAAGCTTCGAGGCTTTCAGCCATAGCCGCACGGTGGTCGCCTCCAGTACTTGGCTGGATGTGCCTTTCCGCTACATGCCTTACAAGGCTTTCCGCTTTATCAAGAAGTTGGTCTGAGAACGTTTTAACTACATCCTAATGCGGGTGTAAAGATGCTTTTTCACCTTTTTCGACAACACATCGATGTTGAGCATATCCGAGGCTTCGGCAATGGGACGGATGCTGCCGTCGTTGTAGAGAATCTCGATATCCTGCTCGTGGTTGTTGTACATATTGCTGGAAACTTCTGAGCTGACTACCAGGTATTTGGCCTCCTCTCGGCTAATGGAGAAGCGCTTCGATATGGCATCCAGATCTTGCTGTACGCGTTCGGGTTGGGGTGCTTCATTGCTGAGGCAGGCCTTGAACAACCGACGGTTCAGTAAGCCCTGGCAAAGGGTGGAAAGCACGAAGTCCTGACTATGTTGCCAATATTTCAAGGCTTGCCAAATATCTTCGTCGTCCAGTTGAAGGAAGTGCTGCAGGGCCTCTTCTGTAATCTGACCGGGTGCGAGGTGCTGCTCCAGAAAGAACAGTAGCGAGGGCGATGCGGGCAGGCTGACGCCCTGGGCTATCAGGTCTTTGGCGCGCTGCAGCGTGTTGATGAGCATCTTCTCGGCAGCCAGCGAGGTCTTGTGCAGATACACTTGCCAGTACATCAGGCGGCGGGCCACCAGAAAGTTCTCTATCGAATAGATACCCTTGGCCTCAACCACCAGGTGGTCGTTCACCACGTTGAGCATCTTGATGATGCGGGCAGAGCCGATAGTGCCCTCCACCACGCCGGTAAAGAAACTGTCGCGGCGCAGGTAGTCCAAACGGTCAACGTCCAACTGGCTCGAAATGAGCTGGTGCAGGAATCGCTTGGAATATTGGTTGGTGAAAATCTGTATGGCGATGTCGAGTTTGCCGTCGAATTCTTCGTTGAGCTTCTCCATGAGCCGCAGCGAAATCTGTTCGTGCGACACGGCATTGAAGAAAGAATGCTCCAGTACGTGCGAGAATGGTCCGTGACCGATATCGTGCAACATCACGGCGGCCGTCAGTCCTTCGGCTTCGGCCTCGGAAATGTCGTGCCCT
>CAYRHC010000281.1:0-1875 GCA_964423935.1 uncultured Bacteroidales bacterium
CAGACGGTTGTTGCGGATGATGACACGACGGTACAAATCGTTCACGTCGGTGGTGGCGAAACGGCCGCCGTCGAGCGGAACCAAAGGACGCAGTTCGGGCGGAATAACGGGGATAACCGTCATAATCATCCATTCGGGCTTGCTCACGTCTTTGGCGGCGCGGAAGGATTCCACTACCTGCAGACGTTTTAGGGCCTCGTTTTTGCGCTGAGCCGATGTTTCCTTATTGGCGTGGTCGCGCAGTTCGTACGAAAGCTCGTCCAGATTGACGCGCTTCAGCATATCAAGGATAGCCTCGGCACCCATCTTGGCAATGAACTTGTTGGGGTCGCTGTCATCGAGCATTTGGTTTTCACGCGGCAGCTTGTCCATGATGTCCAGGTATTCTTCTTCGAGCAGCAAGTCGTTGGCCTTTACCGGCTTCTCGCCTTCTGCCATGATACCCGGTTGAATAACGATGTATCTTTCGTAATAAATAACTGCATTCAGTTTCTTGGTAGGCAATCCGAGCAAATAACCCATTTTGTTGGGCAGAGAACGGAAATACCAGATATGAGCCACAGGGACAACCAACTGGATGTGGCCCATGCGTTCACGACGGACTTTCTTTTCGGTAATTTCAACACCGCAACGGTCGCAGACGATGCCCTTGTAGCGGATACGTTTGTACTTTCCGCAATGGCATTCGTAGTCTTTTACCGGACCGAAGATTCGTTCGCAGAACAAACCGTCGCGTTCGGGCTTATAGGTACGGTAGTTGATCGTTTCAGGTTTCAGGACTTCACCATGGGACATCGACTTGATTTCCTCGGGAGAAGCCAGTCCGATGGTGATTTTCTGGAAATTACCGTTTTGTTTGATATCTTTCTTAAAAGCCATATTGTTTCAGAATATGTGTCGTTAATTAATCCAAATGAATACTCAATCCCAAACCTTTCAATTCGTGAATCAAAACGTTCAACGATTCGGGCACGCCGGCCGGTGGCATAGGATCACCCTTGACGATGGCTTCGAAAGCCTTGCTTCTACCCGTAACATCGTCAGACTTGATGGTAAGGATTTCCTGGAGTACATGGGCGGCACCGAAAGCTTCGAGTGCCCAAACTTCCATTTCTCCGAAACGCTGGCCACCGAACTGGGCTTTACCGCCCAAAGGCTGTTGCGTAATCAATGAATAAGGACCGATAGAACGTGCGTGCATCTTGTCGTCTACCATGTGGCCGAGTTTCAACATATAGATGACACCTACCGTGGCAGGCTGGTCGAAGCGCTCGCCCGTGCCACCGTCGTAGAGGTAAGTCTTGCCGTAACGCGGAACACCAGCCTTGTCGCACCATTCGTTCAAGTCGTCCAGGCTGGCACCGTCGAAGATAGGCGTTGCGAACTTCAAGCCGAGGTTGCGGCCGGCCCAACCCAGAACAGTTTCGAAAATCTGTCCGAGGTTCATACGCGAAGGCACACCCAGCGGGTTCAAAACGATATCTACAGGCGTACCGTCGGCCAAGAAAGGCATATCCTCCTGACGCACGATGCGCGAAACGATACCCTTGTTACCGTGACGGCCGGCCATTTTGTCACCGACTCTGATTTTACGCTTCTTGGCAACGTAAATCTTGGCCATTTGGATAATGCCCGAAGGCAGTTCATCACCGATGGTCAGATTGAACTTCTCGCGCTTGAGCTTGGCATCGAGTTCTTTCACCTTTCTGAGGTAGTTCATAATCAAGGCGCGAACCATGTCGCTGCGGCGGGCATCGGAGGTCCACTTGCTCAGCTGTACGGTTTCATAGTCGATTTCCGACAAGGTCTTCTGGTTGAACTTCACGCCCTTGGGGATAATTTCGGTATCCAGATTGTCCTTGACACCTTGAGAGG
>CAYRHC010000282.1:0-1858 GCA_964423935.1 uncultured Bacteroidales bacterium
CCGAAAAGTCGTAGGCACCCAAGGCGTCATTATGAAAATTGCCGGACATCTGAGAATAGTTGTAAGCATAATCTTGCCACGAATAGACACCCGTCAACGACATGCGGTGGTCGCCCCATTGGTTGGCGTAACTCAGAATATTATCCATCAAACGAGAATCCTGACGGGCCCAACGATGTATACCATTGCTGGTATCCGAACCCGACTGTATACCCTTGGGGCTCTGCGAAGTCTGGAACTGATAGCGGTTCGACTGTTTAGTATCGTAACCGATGTTAAGACGATAGTTGAAATGATCGCTGAAATTTATCTGTCCAAAGAAATTTCCGATAAAACGCACATTTCTTGTATAATCGGTAAAAGCATTGACAGAGGCAATGGGATTGAACACTTCACCGTGCTGAATAATGTTGTAGCTGCCATCGCTGTTGTATGGAAGGTCTGTAGGCCATCCGTAACGGAAGATATCGTTCGTCACCACATCGGTAAGAACGTCCTGACGCGATGTGGTCAGCTGCATATTGGCACCGATGGTCAACCAGCGCTCAATCTTCTGTTCGAGATTGGAATGCAAGGACACTTTTTCGTAACCCTGCGACTCAAGCAAACCGTCCTGGTCGTAATAACCGACCGAGAACATATAGCGGGTATCTCCAGAAACGCCATCGAGAGACATACCATAATCTTTGGTGAGGGCTGATTTCTTGATAACGCCCTTTTGCCAGTCGTAGAACTCGCCATTGTAACCATCCGGGAAAGGCTGGGCACTACCTTGAGCCAGATTGGCTGCATTGATGTAGTCTACAAAATCCTGTCCTGAAATAGTCTCGATAAGACGCGAACGCATTTGCAGTCCCGTATTGGCATGCACATTGATATTGCGTCCATGAGACCCCTTCGTTGTTGTTATCAGCACAACGCCATTGGCTCCACGTGAACCATAAATAGCCGTGGCAGAAGCATCTTTCAGAACTTCCATCGATTCGATGTCGGCAGGGTTGATATCATTCATATTGCCATCGGTGAGCGCAAAACCGTCCACCACATAAAGAGGGTCGGTCCCGGCGTTAATGGAGGCAGAACCACGGATACGCAATGTAGGTGCTTCACCAGGCTGGGTGTTAGTAAACACAGCCACACCCGTAGATTTGCCTTGCAGCGACTCTATAGGGTTAGAAGCCATCACAGAAGTGATAGCCTCACGCCTGAGAGATATGGTAGAACCGGTCAGGTCGCTTTTCCTCATGGTACCATAACCTACCATCACCACTTCGTCCATCATCTCGGCATCTTCTACCATAACGATATCGTATGTGGTAGCGGCACCTATGGTAATTGTCTGCATCTTAAATCCTATATAGGAGAATTTCAAGCTTACGCCTTCCGGAACGGAGATTTCATAACCACCGTCAACATCAGTTACTACCCCTTTGCTTGGAGCATTGCTTGGCACCACACTGACGCCGATAAGTGCTTCACCACTCTCATCGCGCACTGTACCGCCAACTTTACGGACAAGGTCTTGCGGCGCAAGGGTGGAAGAACACAAAGACACGACGGCAATAGCTACTACTACCGTCATCATTAGGCTTTTCAATCTTTCCATACGAATAAGTTTAGTAGAGTTCACGCCAAATATAGCAAACATTCAGATATCGCAACGTTTATTAAGCCGTTTTAACATTTCGACATACAAAACAAAGGTTCGGTGAAAAGCGTGTTTCACCGAACCAGTATCTTGGCCGGAACCAGGCAGTACCGCTAATCAAAGTGGGTGGTTATCGCCGATTTCTTGCGCCGGTGGCGACAAGTTTCGCGGGCGTATTGGACGGCGAAGCCGGCCGGGGAAATGGATTAC
>CAYRHC010000283.1:0-1854 GCA_964423935.1 uncultured Bacteroidales bacterium
CTGTCGCAGCAGCCTGCCAAAACAGGCAGGCAGCTGCGACAGCTGTTCGCATCGCAAAGCACAAAAATCTGTGCAGGGTCGTAGCCTTGGGTGACGGTCTGAAGCTGAGTCCGTAATTCGTCTGTGCTGTGAGCTTGTAATCTTTGGCTTGACATGGCTGTGATGTTAGATAAGGCCCAATAGCGCTATTCGGCCTGGAAAAAACTGAAATGAACGCTGCCGTAGACCCTGAGGTCTTTGAAGTGGGGATGCCGGCTGAAATCGTTGTGTGAAGAATGTTCCACTATCAACCAAGCGCCGCTCTTGAGAAGTCCGGCTTCGAACACAAGTTGCGGAATATCCCCCAGACGCGGGTCGGCATAAGGGGCATCGGCAAATACAATGTCGAAACTGCGGCCGCATTTGGCAATGTACTGATAGACATCACCTTTTACCAACAGCAGATTGTCCACCTTTAGTTTTTCGGCTACGCTGCGGATAAACTGGACATGCGGAGCATAGTGTTCCACGCAGGTCACTTGCCGTGCGCCGCGCGAAATGAACTCCAGCCCGATGCTTCCTGTGCCGGCAAACAAGTCCAAGGCGCAGCAGCCTTCCATATCGGTGATGTTCTGCAGAATGTTGAACAAGTTCTCCTTGGCGAAATCTGTGGTGGGTCTGGCTTTCAAGTTGGCAGGCAACTGAAAGCGGCGCCCCTTGAACTTTCCACTGACAATTCTCATAAGCTTGAGCTTTGATATAGTAAAAACGCTTGGATATCCCGAACCAGAGAAAATTCCTCCAAGTGGCTGAAATGTTCTTTCATCAAGGCGGGCAGACGTGGGTCTCCACCAAGCAGCGCCCTGTCGCAGCGGTAATATTCCTGCGATACTGCGGCAGTGTAATACAGTACTTCGGTTTCGTTCTCGACCTTGAAACTATTGGAAAAAATCAACTGCCCGTGACGAGCGATGATAATCTGCAAGTCACCAGCCGTCCAGTGCAGCACTATCAGCCCTTGACGGGAACTCTTCTGAAGGGCGGCATTGGCTAGCAAGTAGGCATCGGGCAGTAAAGCGTGTCGGGGCAACATTTCATCGGCAGCCTCTTTCAAAGCGGTATCCCGAAGACAGTTCAATTGCTGCAAATTGTCGCAGAGAAGATCGCTGGCAATGTCCTGTGATGGTGTTGCGGGAAAATGATGCCGGTAAACAGCCTTTCCGTCCATTTCCTTGGGCAGTATCAGAAAATGCGGGGTATGGTAAACCACTTGCAGGAACACGTCTTCCTGTCCGACGATTCCTTGCCGTCGGCACTCGTCCTTGAAAGTGTCGATGGAGAAACTGTCGTCCGGCTGGTGTGGACTGATGAATTGCCCGTTTTGGAACAAGAGCGTCAGATGTTTCATACCTGCTTTTTATCAAAAAAAGAAGCTGCCTAACCGGTAAGCAGCTTCTTAGCTTATGTTTTGGATAATAACGAGGTCCGGAAATTATTCCCAGTTACCGGCATTATTGTTGGCTTCGAAGATGTTACCAACCATCAGACCGGGATATTTACCCAGCTTTTCGGCCTTGAGACGGAGGTTGAGCACTTCCTGCTTGTCCATGCCGACCAAATAGGTTTCGTAAGGAGTGTTGGCCTGGAATACGCGGACAATCAGACCAGAAGCACCGGTGCTTACGTCGCCGGCCTGAAGTTCGAACTGCTCACCGTTGGTGGCGTAAGGTACGTAACGCAAAGAGTCGATGGGGAAGCCGGCACCGAACAAGGTGTCCAAAACGCTAACATAGGTGGTTTCACGACGGAAACCTTCCAGACCCCATTTCTTGATTTCCCAAGCGCGGCCACGTGCTACGATTTCGGCGTCGCGGC
>CAYRHC010000284.1:0-1807 GCA_964423935.1 uncultured Bacteroidales bacterium
GGTGTCGAAGCAATAGCCCACCACCGAACTGCCGATGGTGCGTAGCCACAAAAAGCGACCTTTGGTCTTGAACTTGATTTTTTCCATCACCCAGGCATTGGACAGTTCACCCAACAGAAAACCCACCAGCGAAGCCAGCACAATGCGCGGCACATAACTGAACACTTGATTATAGGCAATCTCGGAAGCTTGCATGTATTCGGGCGAAGGCAGCAGTGCTCCTATTTGCGTACACACCACCATCAGAATATTGCAAAAGAACGTAATCCAGATAACCCGTTTGGAAGTTTTGAAACCCCAGATTTCGGTAAGCACATCGCCCAGCATATAGGCAAAGGGGAAAGTGATGGTACCGGCATCGAAATACAGAAAGCCGAAAAGGCCGATTACTTTCACGGCCATAATGTTCGACACCAGATAAAGGCTGACGAACAGAGCCGTCACCACCAGCAAAGCTTGATGCGAACGTTGTTGATATGCTTGGTCTTTTATCATCGGAAGAATTATAGGCCGCTTCGTCGTATGGCCAAGGGGATAGCTTGGGAATAACGCTGACAGAAAGCCGGAGCATCGTCTACCGCCATAGCCAAATATCCGCCGCCACCGGCACCGGGCATTTTATAGGCCAGCACCCCAGGCAGCGTTGCGTATCGGTCTATATACGACTGCACCGTACCTTGTATCATAGCGGGAAACATGGCCACCTGCGCCCGAAAAGAAGCTTGGTAAGCAGTGGCAAATGCCGACAAATCCTTGTTCATGATAGCTGACCAGCAAGCATCTGCAGCAGCGGCCAAAGCCTGCACCTTAGCGCGGTTGATGTCCTTGCCCTCCACCACCGAGCAAGACTCGGGCCGGGGATCTATAGGCACCAGACACAAATGATGTTCCAACCACGAAAGTATAGCCTCATCGTGACAAGTCTCGATGCGTTCGGGCCAGAAATGTTCATGATAATAATGACGGGAAAGCCCGGGAACACAAATACCGATGGCATCTTGAGCGCCGCTCACATGACCGCCGTCGCGCTCGGGATGATTCTCGAAACAGAACACCAAACGCGCCAGGGTCTCGGGATCCATATTGATAGGCAGGTTGTAAGGCCAGATTTTACGAATCTCGTTGCGCGTGGAAGTAGCCAAGCCACAGCGTTCACGTATCTCAAAACTGGGCTCAAGCGAAACGGTGATGGCCCAACCCGGAAACCACGAAGAAACATAGGGCTGGTCTATCCAAGTACCTGCCAAATCCAGCCGGGTGGGAATCTGAGATGGCGATTTCTTGAGGTCGGTCGAAGAACGGGCCTGCAGGCCGACGCTCGGAACGCGCTGAAGCTCGACATATTCTATGCCTCGCTCTTCGCAGAAGCAGCGCTTTTCCTCACTTCCGCCATCCGCATTTACCACGAACACATCGGGTTTAAGACGTTCTACGTTGCCCACAAAGTCCATCACACCCAGACCGTCGTTGATAAAGGCATCCTTGACATAGCGGATACTCTTCACCATAAACAAGCGTTCCTGTTCGTTGTAGATGGTTTTATGGTTCTTGTACATCAGCACGGTGGCGTCGGAACCTATGCCCACGTACAAGTCGCCGTACTGTGAGGCCTGACGGAAAAACTCCACATGGCCACTGTGCAAAAGGTCGTAGCAGCCGCTGACAAAAACCTTCTTAGCCATTATTTTTGTCATTGGAAGGCCTATGGTGACGGTGATGTTTGCGCTTGTTGCCGGCATTTTCGTCATCGTTATAACCATAACCATAACCATAACCATAACCATAACCATAACCATAACCATAACCA
>CAYRHC010000285.1:0-1753 GCA_964423935.1 uncultured Bacteroidales bacterium
CAGACGGTAGGTGAGGCCTGCACGGCCAAAGATGTTGTCGCCACCGCCGGTGCCCACCAATTCTTGGTTCAAATAGGAAACTTCATTGCCGTCGGCATCCAAATTCGTACGGTCTACGGAACTGCGGCGGATATGGTTGCGCTGACGATAGCCCAAGCTGGCGTAGAAGTCGAGCTTGCCCGAGTTGTAGTTGATGTTGGCAGAACCGTTCCAAGCCAGCGGTGCACCGTTGTTGTGGTTGAAACCTCCTTGTACGCTACCGTAGTAGCCGGCCTTGGCATTCTTCTTGAGGATGATGTTGATGATACCGGCAGTGCCTTCGGCGCTGTATTTGGCACCCGGATTGGTGATGACTTCCACGCGCTCGATGTTGTCGGCGGGCATCTGTTGCAGAATATCACCACGGTTATCGGAGGTCAGGCCTGAAGCCTTGCCGTTGATCCAAATGGTGACGGAAGAACTTCCTCGTAGCGAAATGCTGCCTTCCTGGTCGACCTCGATAGAGGGGATGTTCTCCAGAATATCGGTGGCACTGGCCCCCTTGGAGGCGATGTCGCTGCCCACGTTGAACACCTTCTTGTCGATGTCGAATTTCATGGTGGACTGCTGGGCGGTTACTTGCACTTCGCTCATCAGTTGGGCATCTTCTTCGATGACGACATTACCCAGATTGACACCGTTGCCGTTCTTGATGTTGGCCTGGCGTTCAACGCTCTTGTAACCTACATAGGAGATGGTGACAGTGTAGTTGCCGTCGGGCAGGTTTTCAATAAAAAAGGCTCCCTCGAAGTCGGTGGAGCAACCAGTCTTGAATTCGCCGCTGGTTGTTTCGCGTACAGCGACATTCACAAATTCCAAAGTTTCTTTGCTGTTGGCGTCAGTAACGACGCCTTTGATGCTGATCTTGGATGCTTCTACTGCCCAAGTCATATTGACCATTCCCAGGCAAAGCAAAACCAAACATAAAAATCTTTTCATTCTCTCAATTATTAGATATGGTTGTTCTTGTTCATATATTCATCACAAACATCCCGTATGATACAATTTTCGCACAAAGGTTTAATCGCTTTGCAAATATATCTTCCGTGCAAGAGCAACCAATGATGGGCTAGGGGAAGAATCTCGGACGGAAAGTGCTGTGTGAGGATCTTTTCCGTTTCGGCCGGCGTCTTGGAATGCCGGGTGAGCCCGATGCGGTTGGCAACGCGGAATACATGCGTATCAACGGGCATGGCAGCCTGGTTGAAGGCACAGGCCAGCACCACATTGGCCGTTTTTCGACCCACGCCGGGCAGGCTGAGCAAATCGTCCATATTGTCGGGTACCACTCCGCCGAAGCGTTCAATCAGGGCCCGGGCCATGGCCTGCAGGTGCTTGGCCTTGTTGTTGGGGTAGGAGATACTCTTGATATAGCTGAAGATTTCCTCGACGCTGGCGGCGGCCATGGCCCGGGCATCGGGCAGTGCCGCGAACAGGGCAGGTGTCGTCATATTCACGCGCTTGTCGGTACACTGGGCAGAAAGAATCACCGCAACCAGCAACTGGAAGGGTGATTCAAAACTTAGTTCCGACTTGGCATCTGGCATGCTGGCCGAGAACTTTTCTATGACAAATTTGTATTTGTTGTCGATGCTTGTCATCAATAGGCTGCCTTGAATTCATCGAGGAAACGCACATCGTTTTCCGAGAACATACGCAAGTCTTTCACTTGATACTTCAGGTTGGTGATACGCTCAATGCCCATACCCAGAGC
>CAYRHC010000286.1:0-1752 GCA_964423935.1 uncultured Bacteroidales bacterium
CTGAACGAAGTGGCCGTGGCCTGGTCGAAAATGCCCTTTTCCTGGAACAGACGAAAGCCGTCGGCATCAAGTACTTCTGACCACAAGTATGAGTAATAGCCGGCGCAATAGTCGTTCATGAAGATATGCAGGAAGTTGGTGCTGCGGTAACGCACGATGATTTCGGGGATGAGACCCAAAGCCGTCAGCTTTTCCTTCTCGAAAGCGCGGACATCAAGTTCGGTTTCCTGGCTCAAGCAGTGCAGGTACATGTCGAGGAAGGCGGCCGAGGTGAGTTCCACGGTGGTAAAGCCTTGGTTGAAAGTCTTGGTGGCCTGAATTTTGGCTATCAGAGCATCGGGAATGGTTTCGCCCGTCTGGTAGTGCTTGGCATAGAGCTTCAGCACTTGCGGATCCATGCTCCAGTTCTCCATGATTTGCGAGGGTAATTCCACGAAGTCGCGGCTGACATTGGTGCCGCTCAGCATGGCATAGCTGCATTGGCTCAACAGGCCGTGCAGGGCGTGGCCGAATTCGTGAAACATAGTCTGTACTTCGTCTATGGTGAGCAGGGCGGGCGTATCGCCTACGGGACGGGTGAAGTTGCCTACATTATACACTTGGGGACGAACATTCACGCCATCGCGCACATATTGGCTGCGCAGGTCGCCCATCCAGGCACCGCTACGCTTGCCGGGACGCGGGAAATAATCGGTGTAGAACAGGCCGATAAGGGAACCGTCGGCATCGCTCACTTCGAATACTTCCACTTCGGGATGGTATACGGGTACATTGTTCAATTGCTTGAAATTGAGGCCGTACAGGCGGTTAGCTACCATGAAGAGACCTTCACGCACATTTTCCATCTTGAAGTAGGGCTTGAGTTCGGCTTCGTCCAGGTCGTACTGTTCCTTGCGCAGTTTCTCGCTGTAGTACCACCAATCCCAGGCTTCCAGCTTGAAGTTGCCTCCCTCTTTGTCGATAAGGGCTTGCAGTTGCTTGGCTTCTTGCTTGGCCTTGGGCAGTGCGCGTTTCCAGATGGTGTTCATCAAGTTGAAAACAGCTTCGGGTGTTTGGGCCATCTTGTCTTCCAGCGCATAGTCGGCGTAGGTGTCGTAGCCCAGCAGGTGTGAACGTTCGATACGATAGTTGACCATCTTGGCCACGATGGCCTTGTTGTCGAATTCGTTGTCGTTGTCGCCACGGTTGGCATAGGCTTTGAGCAGTTCTTCGCGCAGGGCCCGTTTTTCGCTGTATTGCAGGAAGGGCAGACGGCTGGGATTGTGCAGGGTGAACACCCATTTGCCTTCCTTGCCCCTGTCTTTGGCGGTAGCGGCTGCCGTTGCCACAACATTGGCGGGCAGGCCGGCCAGGTCTTCTTCCTTGTCAATCACCAGTTCATAACGGTTGGTTTCCTTGAGAATATTGTCGGAGAATTGCAGCGACAGTTTCGAGAGTTCGATGTTGATTTCGCGCAGGCGGTCTTTGTCGGCCTTGTTCAGGGCGGCACCCGAGCGGATGAAGTTCTTGTAGATGGTTTCGAGCAGGCGGCTCTGTTCCTGGGTCAGGCCCAGCTGGTCTTTCTGGTCGTACACCGCCTTGACGCGCTGGAAGAGCGCATCGTTCAAGTTGATGTTGTCGCTGTGGGCCGACAGCAGCGGCGATACCTCCATGGAAACTTCCGTCAGCGCGTCGTTGGTTTCGGCGTTCAGCAGGCTGGAGAAAGCAAAGCTGACTTTGCCAAGCAATTCGCCGCTTTTTTCCATAGCCTCG
>CAYRHC010000287.1:0-1018 GCA_964423935.1 uncultured Bacteroidales bacterium
CCTCGCGCTGGTAATTGGCGAAATAACCACCGTAGATGCAGGTGTTCAGATTGTGCAGCACGGGCATGTTGCTCTTGTTCAGCGCTATCCATTCGGGATATCCCCAAAGCTCCGTCTTGTAGGCCGAAGGCAAAAAGTTGATGACGGCACCCACCATGGAAATGATGCGGTTGGCTTCGGCCAAAGAAGAAGCACAGGGAATAATCAGATTCACACGTTCCTTGCTAAGGTGGGCGGCGATGCTGTCTTGAAAATCGTCATCGCCTTCGTATTCTATCAGTTCGTGGAAAGCAATGTGATAGTCGAGGAGCTGGCGGCGTATGCCTTTGAAGAGTCGGGCCTTTTCATCGTTGGCTTCCTGAGGCGTGCGCAGCAGCACGATATTGCGGTTGGAAAAGCGCGAAGTGTCGAGGCTGAGCAGCTTGTCGCAGACCATGCTTTGGGGAGCGTTCACCTGATAGATGCAGGTGTTGCTGTCGGTTTCGGCAATGTGAGAACTGAAAGGCAGTACCAGCTTGACGTTGTGTCGCTTGCTCCATTGCGAGAGATAGGGCAGCTGGTCGGCGTTGGCGGCGGCAATGACAAAGTCGTGGTGGCTCAAGTCGTTGTGTCTGAGTGTGTATTCGGTGCGGTACAATGTCTTGCCAATGTCGTAGACGGCGATGTCGACCGAGAGGCCCGAGCGTTTGAGCGTGTCGGCAGCCAGCAGCAGGCCTTCGTAAAACTCGATATAGCGTTCGCGAGAGAAGCCCGTGGTGTCGCCCACCATAAAGGGTAGCAGCAGACCGACGGAAATCTTGTCCTTGGGCTGGCTGCCGGCCGTTTGGTGTTGGATGCGGTCGAGCAGACTGCGGATGGAGTCGTGGCTGAGCGCTATTTCTTGTTCCATGCGGTCTATCTTGCGATTGAGCTCTTCCTCTTGGCGGTTGGGCAGGATGATAACGGAATTGCGCCGTAAAACCTTGGGAATGTTAGGGTTGAGCAATTTTAGACTGTCGATGCTGACATGGAATTTTTG
>CAYRHC010000287.1:1028-1741 GCA_964423935.1 uncultured Bacteroidales bacterium
TTTTGGGAGATGTCGCTGAGTTTTTCGCGGCGCTTGCTTCCCACATATACTTGTTCGTTGTCGGACTGGTACATGTCGCCATCGGGCTCATTGTCGTCATCGTTGAGTATGGCGGCTGGCAGGGCTTCGTCTTGGGGCGTCAGGTCGAGCTTGGTGGAAAGTTGCGCGGGAGCGGCATCGCTTGTGGTGGCTGCGGGCACTACGGGAATGGTGAGCACCTGTCCAATCTTGAGACCTTCGGTAAGGAAAGGATTCATGGCCAGCAGTTCTTCTTGCGTGATGTTGAAGCGCTTGGACAGTCCGTAGATGGTTTCCTTGGGTTGGACGATATATTGGTAGTACTGTTTGCCGTTGCGTACTATGACTTCTATAGATTGCTTGTCCTGCGAGGAGGCTTGCGTGTTGTTTTGTGCCTGGGCAAGGCTGCAGCAGAGCAGACAGGCAAGGCTTACGAGAATCTGTTTCATCATCGATGGTCGGTTTGCGTATAATTGCGCAAAGATATATGTTTTCGGGAGATTTTGTCGTAAATTTGCCGTCTTGTTTGCGGAGTCTTGAAAGATATGAACACTACCTCTGTTAAATGGCTATGCTGCTTGTTGCTGGTTTTGTCGGGCGTACAACCGTGTGAGGCCACTATCGGTGCGCGCAGTGCCGGAGGCTGGCAGCCGGTAGGCTGCCAGCCTCCGGCCGCGTCGGGCCTGCAAGCGGTG
>CAYRHC010000288.1:0-1701 GCA_964423935.1 uncultured Bacteroidales bacterium
TGATGCCGGCCAGCATGAGCGACCCAGTCTTCTTCTTTTGCGAGGGCAGGGCACAGTGGTACATGACTAGGGCGGCGGCCGGCAACCCGAACATCATCATGGGAAAGAAGCCCGACATATACATACCGGTTTGACCGAGCGTGCCCTCGGCGCTCCAGAACTTGCCCAAATCGTTGATGCCGGCAAGGTCGAACCAGAACACCTGATTGAGCGCATGGTGCAGGCCGAAGGGCAGGAGCAGCCGGTTGAGAAAGACGTAGAGGCCGGCGCCTGCGGCGCCGGCACCGGTGATGCCTTCGCCCACAGCAATGAGCAAATGGTACAGCCACGGCCATACGAACATGAGAACCAGGCCAAGCAGACAGCTGATACCGGCAGCAACGATGGCTACCGAGCGTTTGCCGCTGAAGAAGGCCAGTGCTGCGGGCAGGTCGGTGTCCTTGAAACGGTTGTAGGCCCAGGCCCCCGTCAGGCCCGAGAGCATGGCCACAAAGACATTTTGGCTCTTGTCGAAGGCTTCCAGCGGGCAGCCGGGACGCAGCAGCCGTATGCAATCGGGCGAGAGCAGGGTGGTGACTACCAGCCAACTGACCAGGGCTGATAAAGCAGCTACGCCCTGTCCGTCTTTGGACATGCCTATGCCGATGCCCACGGCAAACAACAAGGGTATATTGTTGATGATGGCCAGACCGGCTTGGATAAGGAAGTTGGCCACTGCGGCCTCCGGGGCTAGAGACAGTATCCAATACCCCAGACCTATCAGTATGCTGGCTACCGGCAGACAGGCCACCGGTAACATGAGCGATTTTCCGAGTCTTTGCAGAAATTTCATCCTTGGAGCTGCGCTTGGCTTATACGAGTACCGGTGTCAGGGCTTGGGCGGCTGCCATCTCGTCACAACCCTCGATTTCGATACGGATGGTGTCGCCCTGTTTCAGGCCTAGTGTCATGATGGACAGCATGCGCTTGGCGTTGATACACTGACCGTTGAAGTACAGACGTATGTCCGATTGGAAGGTCGATGCGGTCTTGGCCAGCACGCCCGCAGGGCGGGCGTGCATCCCTTCCGGCGCTTGGATGCAATGGTTTATCGTTTGCATAATGAAAGAAGCATTTCTTTGACCATAGGCACAAAAGCCGGACTGACCGAAAACTTGCGGTAGCCCATCTCCACCAAAGTCGGCAGCGCCTTGCGTTCGTGGGCCAGTTCGCCGCATACGCACAAGGGAATATCCGCCTTGGCAGCCGCCCGGGCCGTCAGGTCAAGCAGTTTGAAAATAGCAGGATGCTGGCTGTTGTAGTAAGTGCCCATGGTGAGGCTCTCACGGTCTACCGCCAGACAATATTGGGTGAGGTCGTTGGTGCCGACGCTGAAAAAATCGGCCTCGCCGGCCAGCTCATCGGCGCAAAGAACGGCAGCGGGCGTTTCCACCATAACCCCCACTTGCAGGCGCTCGTCAAAAGCGTGGCCCTCTTTTCTGAGACTGTCCTTCACCGAGGCGAGTATCGTCTTGCAGCGGCGAACCTCGCCGGCATCGTTAACCATGGGCAGCAGTATGGACACCGGACCGTAGGCTGAAGCTCGCAGAATAGCCCGTAGTTGACGGATAAAAAGGCCGGGATACTCAAAGCAGAGACGCAAGCCCCGGCAACCCAAAGCGGGATTGTTTTCGTGCGGCAACTTTAGAAACTGCGCCTGTT
>CAYRHC010000289.1:0-1693 GCA_964423935.1 uncultured Bacteroidales bacterium
CAGACCCAAGCTGGTGAAAGCGGGATGATAGAAGAATTCTTCGGAGTAAATCATAGCGCTGTCAAGCGGTTCTGCAACGGCTTGGGCGTTGGTGTTCCATTTCAAGAAAGCCTGGGCATTGGTATTGAGGAATGCCTTCTTGCCGATAAGGGCCTTGGCAAAAGACAGGTCTTCGGCCGTCATATAGGGGCTGGCCATCACTACCTGATAGTCTTTGAAAGCGGCAACCACTTCTTCGTCGCTGGTGAAGGTACTCCATACATCCTTGGCGATGATGCTGGTGGTGAAGTCTTCAGACGTGAGCAGGTAAGGCAGGATATTGTCGGCAGAGTCGGCAGTGGTAGAGAGGTCCATCACATGGATACGGTCTACGGCAGGGGTCAGGTAAGCCACCTTGACAGCACCGTCTTTGCTGGCGTAATAGTCTTGGTAACCCTTGATAGCAAGGTTGGCGATATCGAATTCGGCAGCGCTGGAAACCGAACCCTTGCCTACCATGATGCGGATAATGAAATTCTTCTGGTTGGCAAAAGTGTTGGGAATGGCAATGCTGGCGTGAGCCATCTGCTTGTTGGGGTCGGCCGAGTTGTCGAGCGTGTCGAGCACCGTGCAGGTAGCGTCACCATTGATGAAAGCGGCAACGATGATAGAATTGTTGCTACCACGCAGCGCATAGTCGAAGTTCAAGGTCAAATCCTGGAAAGCGGTAGTGGGAACAGCTACGTTGAAGTAGTTGTTGTGCATATCGGGCACCGTATAGTCGACAGAGTCGTGCGTAGCGCCTACCAGCTTCAGCTTGGCGGCGAAGGTGCCGAAGTCTTCGTCATAACCCAGATTGATGTAAGAAGAGGCGGAAAGCACCGATCTTACCACACCCAGGTCGGAAGCATACTTGATGTAAGAAGTAGAACTCCAGCCGTTTTCCTTCTTCAGAGGCTTGGTAAGATCTACCGTACCGGAAGTCTTAGGCTGATAAGAGAAGGTAAAGGCTGAATGGGTACCGTCGAATACGGGGACATCGCCCTTTTCGATTTTACCGTAAATCTTGATACGGTTGATGGTATTGCCTTCCCACAGACCCCAACGTTCGCAGGTAACGTAGCGGTCGCGCACCGTACCGTCGGCATCGGTAACCTTATCGCCGGTGTAGATGGCGACCTTGGTGGCCGAGTTGTCCTTGGTGAAATGGGTCAAATTGTTTTTGGTGTTGTCGGCATAATTGTCCTTGGCAGGAGCCAAAAGGATAATGGTGGTAGAATCGCCGGGGCCAACATGCTGAGGCTTGAAAGAAACCTCACGAACAGCACCCCAGTTACCGCCATTGTAATAGGCATTGGTTCTCTTCACACCGGGGAAACCATGGTAGTCACCGGCCTTGCCACTCAAAGGAATAACTTCACCAACGCCAACTTCGTATGCCATGATGGCATAACCCGTATTGGAACCCAGCGCCTGAACATAAATAGAGTCGCAGGTCTTGGGCACGCGGATAATGATGGAGTCAGACGGACGTTTGAAGATGTTTTCGCCCTTGTTGTAGGTCCAGGGGAGCTTCTTTTCTTCGGCCGACATCTTCAGATAGCCTGCATAGTCGGTAGAAAAGCGCTCGATAAGTGTTGTTCCTGCAGCATCATAGATATCCTTGCGCTGGGGAATAACCAAAGCGCCGATTTCGGCCGTTTTCCTGATGTCA
>CAYRHC010000290.1:0-1681 GCA_964423935.1 uncultured Bacteroidales bacterium
AGAGTTTATCGTTGTTGGTGGAGGCTGTGAAACTGCCTTGCTGCACATCGTTTATAAACAGCTTGTAAAGACCCTTGCCATCGCTCTCGTCGAACATGCAAACCGAGATGCCGGCATTGACGTGCTGCCCCTTCCACTGGGCGTTAAGTGTGCCGGGACCCGATTCGCCGCCCACCACTTTCTTGCCGGAAGCTTCAAACCAGCTGCCGGGCACTTCGACGAAGGCTCTAAGACCGCGCGTCCAGTTTTCGGCTTCGTTCTTGCCCTCGACAGCCGAGGCTATAAGCGTTTTGAAAATCCATTCGTCGCCGGCTTGCAGCAAGTTGCCGTCCTTGTCGAGTGCGTCCACGCGCCAAGTGTATTTCTCGCCGCGCGGCAGGCTTTGGGGCTGCCATGAGCATTGTGAGGCGGGCAGGGTAGCGGTATAGGCCACGTCGCCCGAGGCGCTGCTGAGGCTTACATCGTAACTGGCTGCACCAAAGGCCGGCGACCAGGTGAGGGTCAAGGCTTGGGTGTTGGTGGCATCTTTCTGTTCGCGCACATCGGCATTGCTGTTGCCATTGCTCGGGTAGGGCTTGCCGGCAGCCGGGGCGGCCGTGGTGAATTGCCATACGGCACCTTGCAGCACCGTGTCGGCCAGTAGGGCATCTACGCGCCAATAATAAGTGGTGCTGGGCAGCAGACTGTCGCAAGTGTAGGCGTTGGTAGTGCAGTCATGGGCAATGGCCGCTGTGAGCGAGTCGGCCACGGTCGACAGGTAGACGCGATAAGCGCTGGCCTTGGGCGCCTGGCTCCACCGCAACTTGGGACACACTTGGGGAACATCGATGCGTCCGTTGTTGGGCAGGGGAATAAGGTCGTACTCCAGACCGGCCCTGGGACCCATGCAGCTTTTTACTTTCGTGGCCACATCCTTGGCGGCATCCAAGCTACTGGAAGCATCGTAATAGTTGGCCGGGCTGAACACTGTACCTGTGCCTTTGGTATTGCCCGAACACGAAACGAAGACATTGCCTTTTTCCTGGGCCTGACCATAGTGGGCCGAGCTGGCATCGCTGCTGTACATCTGCTGGAGCGGTGTCTTGCAATTATAGAAATAGTTGTTTTCCACCAGCACCTGAGCCCCCGTGAAATAACCCACGCAGTAGGAGGAGATGTTTTCGTAGTAATTGTTCCAGACATGACCTTTGCCGTAGCCAACACGCGGATTGCGCTGCACATTGTCTACGAAGGCGTTGTGGTGATACGAAACCCTTTCCTTGCCCACATCTTCGTAATGTTGGGTGCCGGAATTGCAAATGGAAGTTTTGTCGTGATTGTGGAAATAGTTCCATGAGGCCGTCAGCAGGTCGGACCCGATGGTGAAGTCCAGCAGGCCGTCGTCGGAGTCGGAAAGGTCGCAGTGGTCTACCCAGACGTGATGCGAACTGCGGAAAGCGATGGCATCCTGATGCGCCTTGCGTATGGTAAAGCCTCTGATGATGACATTGCTCACGCCCGAAGCCGTAAAACCAATGCCTTCGAGAATGGCGTTGCCGTTCAAACCGATGATGCTTTTGTTGGAACTGACGGTGATGTCCTGTTCGTTGGTCAGGCTGATGGTGCCTTCGAACAAGATGGTGTAAGGCTTGCTGTCCTTGCAGTAGGCCCGCAGCTGGCTCTCGGTGGTGGCGTAGACGGT
>CAYRHC010000291.1:0-1617 GCA_964423935.1 uncultured Bacteroidales bacterium
AATCTTCTCGATACGCACCTGATGGCGGCCGCTGTCGAATCCTGTGTTGAAAAAGATGTCGATAAGGTCGATGGCTGTTTCCTTCTCGATGAAGCGGGCCGGCAGGCAGATGACATTGGCATCGTTGTGTTGGCGCGACAGACGGGCGATTTCTTGTGTCCAGCACAAGGCACCGCGAATACCCTGGTGTTTGTTAACGGTCATGCAGACACCTTCACCGCTTCCGCAGATGGCAATGCCACAACGAGACTCGCCCGATTCTACCGATTCTGCCAAGGGATGGGCAAAATCTGCGTAATCGCATCTGTCGGGAGAGTAAGTGCCGAAATTGATAAAGGGGATGTTTTTTTCCGTGAGCCAGTCACAGACAAATTCTTTCAGTTCATAGCCCGCATGGTCGCTGCATACCGCCACCGGGAGACTGTCTTCTTGGTTCATACTAAGGAGGTTAAATTTGTGGCAAAGGTAAGGTAAAGCCTACGAATTACAAAATAAGGGCTTAATAATTTCTCGCGCCGAAAATAAAGGTGCCGATGCGTATCATGGTGCTGCCGCAGGCCAGCGCAATAGGGTAGTCATCGGACATGCCCATCGAAAGATGGGAGAAAGCGTCGTCTTGCGCGAAATACAATGCTTTGGCTTGGTCGAAACAGTCTTTGACCAGACTGAATTCGCTACGTATCTGTTCTTGATTGTTGGTGAGGCTGGCCATGGCCATCAACCCGCATAAGCGGATGTTGTGCAGATTCTTCCATTCGCCCCCGGCCAGATAGTTCATGCATTCTTGTGGGCTGAAACCGAATTTGGTGCTTTCCTGAGCTACATGCAGTTGCAGCAGACAGTCGATGATGCGCCCGTTCTTGCGGGCTTCCTTGTCTATCTCGGACAATAGGACAGCGCTGTCTACCGATTGTATCAAATGAACAAAAGCCGCGATGTATTTGATTTTATTTCTTTGCAGATGACCGATGAAATGCCAGCGGATATCTTGTGGCAAGGCGGCGTGCTTTTCTTTCAGCTCCTGAGCCCGGCTTTCCCCGAAATCGCGTTGGCCGACACGGTAGGCTTCCTGTATCTTTTCTATGGGCTGGAACTTCGATACTGCCAATAAACGGACATTGGCAGGCAATCCGTTTTGTATGTTTTGAATTCTTTCAGGAATATTCATATCTTTGTTCGCAAATAAGATCTGCAAAACTACCAAATTCAAGTGGCTCTTGCCCGATAATGCAAAAAAAAACGTCATAAAAGTGAGCGGCCGAGAAACTTATCCGTGTTTTCAGCGTCTAATAAACAAATGAAAAAAGAAACAGCTATGAAAAATTACATCAGACTTATTGGTTCCATCATTGTCTGTTTTGCTTTTGTCGCCTCTATGCAGGCCCAATCATACAGCGATGATGCGTATTATCATCCCAAGTTCGTCAAGAAGCAAAACGCAAAAACCAAGACTGTCACGGTGACCACCGAAACGACGTCTCCCAGGACCACTGTCCGTGACGTGGACGAATACAACCGTCGTGGCAACAAGACCACAACCACAACGACGGTCACTGTCAGCAGTCAACCGCAAGACTCTATACTTATCAGTCTGGACGATTACGAAGAATACCAGTA
>CAYRHC010000292.1:0-1599 GCA_964423935.1 uncultured Bacteroidales bacterium
ACCACATGGAAAAATGGGTGATATTCTCGTCGCGAGTCAGTTCCCAGTTGCCCACTTCCAGCATTTCAGCATCATTCCAATGGCCGGGACCCGCATAAGGATAGAGGTCGGCCGCAGCGTCGATACATTGAACAATGCCTACGCCACCCCAGTCGAAAGAAGCATCGTACACGGCACGGATGTCGGGAGTTACGCGCCACAGATGGCCGATGCCCTTGCCCCATTCCCAGGGCTTGCCTTCGCCCCATTCGCAGATGGAGAGGACGATGGGCCGGCCGCTGGCCTTGATGGCTTCTGCCATGGTCGTATAGGCAGCCACGGGGTTCTGACCATCGTTGTAACACCAGTCATATTTAAGGTAATCCACACCCCAGCGTGCATATTGCAAGGCATCCTGGAACTGATGGCCTTTGCTGCCCGGACGCCCTTGACAAGTCTTGGAACCGGCGCAGGAATAAATACCGAACTTAAGCCCTTTGGCGTGGATATAATCGGCTAGAGCCTTCATGCCTGAAGGAAAACGCTCAGCATCAATCACAATGTTGCCGTTTTCGTCGCGATCCACTTGCCAGCAGTCATCGATGACAATGTACTGGTAACCCGCGGCGGCCATCCCAGAGGAGATCATGGCATCGGCCATTTCGCGTATCATTTGTTCACTGACATTGCAGCCGAATCTGTTCCAGCTGTTCCAGCCCATGGGAGGGGTGAGGGCTTGGTTAAGGTAAACGGAGTCTGAAAGACGTTCGGGGCGCTCGGCTGCCAAGGCGGGCAAGCATATCAGCAGCGTAAGCGCCAAGGATAGGATGCGGTTGGTTTTCATAAGCTATAAGTTGTTTTGACAGATGACTTATTCGGTTATTGTTATGTTGAATCTGACGGCGGCGGCATTGGCACCATAGACGAAGGCCTGAGCCGTGCTGTAGGTTCCGGTGGTGGCTATCGTGGGATGTTTGCCCAATTTGAAGGAGCCTTCCCATAAGTCGAACTCGGAAAAGACATAGCTGTTGCTGCCATGACTGACTACTTTGCCACCATTGTCGAACCAGTGACCGGGAGCGTTGGCCGTATTGTTGGGGTTCAAGCTGCCGTCCGGCTCGATGGCCTGGAACGTGAGCTGTTCCTCAAAATAGAGACTCATGATGTCGTCGAAGCTCTCCAGACCCAACGCAGTGGCAATCTGCTGCCGTTCCTCGGACGAGAGTTCCACGGTGACTCCGGTGTAATGGCCGTCAAGGGCGAATTCCACGCTTTTCTCAATTGTCGTATTGATGGTAACTTCGCCACTATAGGGCTTTTCCGGTACCGTTCCTTGTTTCTTGGGATAAGCATTGACCACATCGTCCAGATAGCTGAAACGATTGGACAGCCAGTTGACGAGGTTCAGAAATTCGCGAGCATGGGTGTAATTGGTGATACCCCACAGTTCCATATCCTCTTGGGCGGCATCGGCTATCACTTCTTCGGTGGCCCCTAGATGGTCTTCGAGTTTTTCAGGCAGAGTCCCGATAACCGAGTTCCACTTTTGCTGAAGCAGTTCCACAAATTCCGGAATGCCGAACAGACGGCAGAAGAAGTCGGAAGCGGTGCTGCCATAGG
>CAYRHC010000293.1:0-620 GCA_964423935.1 uncultured Bacteroidales bacterium
CCTTTCTTTCGGACAATCCTGCCATTATTTCGCTGGCGCACGACAAGAGTTTCAGCAAGTACTTCAAGAAATACCAATATATCTCGCTCACCAATTTCGGCACGGCTTTCGGCATGGGTATGCTGGTAATCGTGTTCATGCTGGGGCAGGGCTTCACCTGGGAGCCGCTGGTGGGCCTGTTCGGCGCTTGCTGCGGCTGTGTTGTGTCTACGCGGCTCATGCAGCACTTTGTCTTGAAGGAACGCCCGGAGTTCAAGGATGAACCTGCCGACGAAAACGCCGAGGCTATCGCCGAGAAGGAAGCCGAGGTTTACCAGAGCAAGTCGATGTTCACCCGCATTTTGGATGCCGTGCTGGACGGTGGTAAAAGCGGTGTGGAAGTGGGTATGTCCATCATTCCCGGTGTGCTGGTTATTTCAACGCTGGTGATGATGTTGACTTTCGGTCCCGATACGGCCACGGGCGTGTATACCGGCGCGGCTTATCAAGGCACGGAACTGCTGCCTTGGCTGGCCGATAAAATCAGCTTCGTTTTCCGTTGGCTTTTCGGCTTTAACGACCCGCATCTGGTGGCTTTCCCCATTACGGCGCTGGGTGCTGTAGGTGCGGCTTTGAGTTTG
>CAYRHC010000293.1:630-1591 GCA_964423935.1 uncultured Bacteroidales bacterium
GATTCCCAATTTCGTGGCCCAGGGTTGGGTGGACGGTAATGCCATTGCGGTTTGCACGGCCATCGGTATGTGCTGGAGCGGCTATCTGAGTACGCACACGGCCATGCTCGATTCGCTGGGTTATCGCGAGTTTACGCCCAAGGCTATCGGCGCCCATACCATCGGCGGTTTGTTCGCCGGGGTAGTGGCGCATTTGGTCTGCGTGCTGATAGCGCTATTCTGAAAACTTTTTGTACTTTTGCGGCCATGAAAAATCAGCAAATCATCCTTACCGGCGACCGTCCTACCGGCCGCCTGCATTTGGGCCATTTTGTGGGCTCGCTCAAACGGCGTGTGGAACTGCAAAATTCCGGCCTGTACGACTCCGTCAATATCCTGATAGCCGACGACCAGGCGCTTACCGATAATGCCGACAATCCCGGCAAGATACGCGAAAACATCATCAATGTGGTGCTGGACTATCTGTCGGTGGGCATCGACCCGAGCAAATCGACCATCTGCGTGCAGTCGGCGCTGCCGGCGCTGCATGCCCTTACGTTCTACTATCTGAACCTGGTCAGCACGGCGCGTCTGTCGCGCAATCCAACCGTGAAGGCCGAAATTAAGATGCGCGGTTTCGAAGACGAAGGTCTGCCTACGGGCTTCTTTACCTATCCCGTGTCGCAGGCGGCCGACATCACGGCTTTCAATGCCAACGTAGTGCCGGTGGGCGAAGACCAGCTGCCTATGCTGGAACAAACCCGCGAGATTGTGGAGCGTTTCAACCGCATTTACGGCGAGACTTTGGTGATGCCCAAGGCGATGATTCCCGAAAATGCCATGCAGCGCCGCCTGCCCGGTGTAGACGGCAAGGCCAAGATGAGCAAGAGCCTGGGCAACTGCATCTACCTAAGTGATCCGGCCAACGTGGTAAAGAAACAAATCAACGGCAAGATGTTTACCGACCCGCAGCATCTGCAAA
>CAYRHC010000294.1:0-1567 GCA_964423935.1 uncultured Bacteroidales bacterium
AAGTCGTCTTAGGATTGTCAGGCGGGGTAGACTCCAGTGTCGCCGCCTATTTGCTCAAACAGCAGGGCTACGAAGTGATAGCCGTGTACATGATAAACTGGAAAGATACGGTGGGAACCCTCTCCGGTGCCTGTCCTTACGAAGAGGACGTGCTCATTGCCGAGCTGGTGGCCCGCAAACTGGACATTCCCTTTCATGTGGTGGATTTGAGTGACACATACCGCTCGCAGGTGGTGGACTATATGTTCTCCGAGTACGAGAAGGGCCGTACGCCCAATCCCGACGTGCTCTGCAACCGCGAAATCAAATTCGATGCCTTTCTGAAGGCCGCCCAAGACCTTGGTGCCGACAAAATAGCCACCGGCCATTACTGCCGTTGCGAGGCACAAACCAATAGCGATGGTCAAACGGTGTACCGCCTCTTGGCCGGCACCGACGACAACAAAGACCAGTCGTATTTCCTCTGCCAGTTGTCGCAGGAACAGCTCTCGCAGGCTATCTTTCCCATCGGGCATCTGCTCAAGCCCGAGATACGCCGCATCGCTGCCGAACTTGGTCTGGCCACGGCGCAAAAACGAGATTCACAAGGTATCTGCTTTGTGGGCAAGGTGGATTTGCCGGTGTTCCTACAGCAAAAACTCGCTGCCCGCGAAGGCCATATGTTTGAAATTCCGGCCGATTTCAAGGCTTACAGCCGCAAGTATCCCGACGATTTCTATCAGCGTCTGCAAAAGCTGTCCAAGCCATATTTCTATCGTCCTAAGAACGGAAAACTCTTGTCGGCCAAGCACAACGGTGCCCATTTCTACACGGTGGGACAATGCAAGGGCTTGCATATCGGCGGCACGGAAAAGCCTATGTACGTGCTGGCCACCGACATCGAAAACAATTATATCTTCCTAGGTCGCGGCGAAGACCATCCCGGCCTCTTGCGTCAAGCTTTGTTCATCGCTGCCGACGAAATTCATTGGGTGCGTCCCGACTTGGCCCTACAAGTGGGTGAGAGCCGTCCTTACCGCGTGCGCATCCGTTATCGTCAGCCTTTACAGCAGGCCACGCTCTACCGTTACGAAGAAGGCCTGTACATTCTATTCGAAGAGCCGCAGAAAAGCGTTACCGCAGGGCAGTTTGCCGCTTGGTACGATGGGGATGAAGTGATAGGCTCGGGCGCAATCTCGGAATAAGCCAAGGGCTCGGCTTGAGGAGAAAAGCTTTTGCTATTTGCGGTGAAACAGCTGGAGCGCCGATTTGTCCAACCAAGATTGACGGTACTGTATCAGCCACCAGAACGACAGCACAGCTGCCAGCATTCCGATAAACGAACCGACGGTAACGTCGATAAGGAAATGCTGCATCAAGTACAAGCGCGAGTAAGCCACCGTTACGGCCATCAGCAGAAAGAACCCTTTCCAGCCGGGTCGCTTGCAGAACAACGCCATCACGCAAAACAGGGCGAAGGCACCCGTGGTGTGTCCCGAGGGGAAACTATGCGATGCATGCAAATGTACGCCGTCGATAAGGTGTAAATCTTGCAGTATCTCGGCAAAATGAATCTTGGGACGCGGGC
>CAYRHC010000295.1:0-1556 GCA_964423935.1 uncultured Bacteroidales bacterium
CTTGTTGCTCATGTCGAGGGCCAGAAACGAGGTTTGTGTTTCGCGTAGGGCGTAGTCGGTGGTGCTCATCTGCAAAATATGGCTGGGATGCTTGGGCGAGAATCGTAGCGTCAAGCCGCCGTCAACGATATATTTGCCAAGGCCCAGCGCTACGTTGGCAATGCCGTCGGTGCTTTCTTCCTGTCCGATAGGGTAGAAATTGAGCGAGCGGGCCACGCCGGAAAAGGTGGGATAAAAGCGGTCGCCGTAAGTGTTGCCGCACACTTCTTCAATAACGACAGCCATCTTCTCTTGGTCGATAACGTTGGAGGTGGCGGCCATATAGGCCTTGCTTTGTTCGAAGAATACCGAAGCGTAAACACCTTTGATGGCGGTACGTACCATCTTCAGCATCACCTTGGGGTCTTCGTCGTAAGGAACCATATATGTGGAGTATACACCCGCAAATGGTTGGTAATGAGCATCTTCCAACAAACTTGACGAGCGCACGGCGATAGGCTTTTTAACCACATTGATAAAGGCTACCAAATCGTCGAAAAGCATCTCGGGCAGATGGGCATTGCGGAAAGCATCCAGTATTTCTTCGTTGGGCAGGTCTTGCAGCGCGATGTCGTAGAGATGGTTCTGTTCCATAAACTCGTCGAACACGTTGGTGCAGAGAACCAAGGTCTTGGGAATCATCACCTTGGTGTCTTCGAAACGGTTCAGCTCCGGATGTCTCTTTATCATGGCACTCAAGAAGGCCAAGCCGCGGGCCTTGCCGCCCAAGGAACCCTCACCGATGCGCGCGTAGTTGGAATACTTGTCGAACTTGCCCTTCTTGAACTCGGCAATAACGCCTTCATTCTTTATCTTGCGGTACTTGACGATGGCGTCGAACAGCATCTTCCTCACGGGCATGGTGTCGGTAAAGGCCTGAATGGGAATCTGCTTGATAAATCGTCCTATGGAGAACATGGCGCGCGAGAACAGCCAGCGTGAAGCATGGTTGCGCTCGAAATGATAACGCAGCGAATCGTCGGGAATATTGAAGATGGCGTTCTGCAGTTCCTGCAAATCGTGGATACGTGCCACTTCCTTGCCGGTTTTGGGGTCGCGGAACACAAAGTCTCCGAAACCGAAAAGCTCGGTCATGCGCTGGCGCAATTCTTGCGGGAAAGTCTTGGATCCCTTCTGGATAAAGGCCATTTCGGGTCCGTTGGCAATCTCTTTGTTGGCTGCCTCCGACGAGTCGATGATGATGGGCAGCACGGGGTCGTTGGAACGCAGGTATTCGGCAAGTCGGCTGCCGGCCTGGGGGTCTTTCTCGCCTTCGCGCGTAAAGCTGACATCGGTGATGACACCCAACATATTGTCTTTGTATGTGTCGTAGATGGAAACCGCTTCTTCGTAGCTTCGGGCCAGCAGGATTTTTGGACGTCCGCGCATACGCAAGGTTCTGTGATGGGCATTCAAGGCTTCGGTAGAGAAGTTGCGCGATTGCTCCAGCACGTATTTGTAAAGGTCGGGCAGGATGGACGAATAAAAGCGGATGGAGTCTTCTACCAACATAATCA
>CAYRHC010000296.1:0-1544 GCA_964423935.1 uncultured Bacteroidales bacterium
TTAAGGATGCTTCTGCAGCCGCCATCTACGGTACCCGAGGTGCCGCCGGCGTTATTTTGATTACCACCAAGAACGGCAAGGTGGGCGACCACTTCAATGTCAGCTACAACGGCTACGGTTCCATTTCCAACTTCTCCAAGCGAGTTGAATTTATGGATGCCGAGTTTATGCGCAGTTTGTCGGCCGAAGATTTTGCCACCTATTCAGCCTTCCAGGATTTGGGTTACACCACCGATTGGCTCAGCGAAGTTACGCAGACTGGTATCGCTCAAAACCACAACGTCGCTCTCGAAGGCGGTGGCAAACACAGCGCTTATGCTGCCAACATCACCTACCGCGACAACCAGGGTGTGATTATCGGCTCCTATGGCAAGGATCTGCGTGCACAGATGGACCTGACCCAATATCTCTTCGACGATATCCTGAGACTTAATTTCAATATGCTTAAGTCGCTCAGCCAAACCGACAATCAGGATAGCTATACCATCTACCACCAAGCTGTTATCCGTAACCCAACAGCTCCCATTTATGTAGATGGCGATCCTAACAACGATTACTACGAGCAAACCGCTCCCTTGTATTACTACAACCCTGTACCTTATAATAAGGAACACACAGGCGACTATCGCTCGGAAAGTACCCGACTGACCACCAATATCACCTTGGAGCCTATCCGCAACTGGAAGACCAATTTGCAGCTTTCTACCCGCCGCAGCAACGGTGTCAACGAGTATTACAATACGGAAAAGTATCAAGGTAACCGTTGGGGCGATGTTAACGGCAGCGCTGACAAGAGCCAGAGCGCATACACGCAAAACCAGTTGGAACTCACTTCCCAGTATGCCCTGGATACCGATTATCATCACTTCTCGGCTATGGCCGGCTATAGCTGGATGAATGCTGTCAACGATGGTTTCGGTGCCAGCAACTCTGAATTCTCCACCAATGCCTATCTCTACAACAACTTGGGTGCAGGACGCTTTGCCGAACTTATCGAAAGCGGCACTGGTGACGACAAGACCACGACCCTCAAGACTTACGGCGGCGTTTCCTCTTACAAGAACGAGTCTACGCTGATTGGTTTCTTCGGCCGTTTCACCTATAATTACGACAACCGTTTCAACGTTTTGGGTACCCTGCGTTACGAAGGTTCTTCCAAGTTCGGTGCCGGTAACAAGTGGGGTCTCTTCCCCGCTATCAGTGCAGGTTGGACGCTTTCCAACGAAGAATTCATTCAAGACCTCGGTTTCATTGATAACTTGAAGCTGCGCGTGGGCTACGGTAAGACCGGTGTCATCCCCAGTGACCCCTATATGTCGCTGCTTATCTACAACTACGACACCGATTACGGCAACTATATAACCTCAGATGGCAACTGGCGTCCTTCGCTGACTCCCAGCCAGAACCCCAATGCCAGCCTTAAGTGGGAAACCACCCGGGAAATCAATACCGGTCTCGACTTCGGTTTCTTTGGCGGCCGTCTCTACGGTGCTTTGGATGTTTACTACAAACTTACCGAAGATATGTTGTGGGAATACTCAGTG
>CAYRHC010000297.1:0-1531 GCA_964423935.1 uncultured Bacteroidales bacterium
CCTTGTTGTTTTTTGCCTGCAAAGAAGCAGGGGCTGCCATCGAGCCCAATACAACCAGGCCCAGAGACAAAGCAATCAGTTTCTTCATATTCGTCAGAATCTTGTATTTGAGCACAAAATTCATACTTTTGCACTGAAATAGCAAACGAAATACATGAAAAGAATCTTCGGCATACTACTGACGGTCTGCCTTTATTGCACCGGTACGACCGCCCAAGAAACCCACATGACCCTGCCCTATCAGAACTGGTACTCTTTTGAACGACCAACAGAGAACTACACGGGGAACTTTTTGCGTTCGAGCATTGCGCCGGCAGCTTTGGCAGGACTGGGATTGCTTATCCAGGCCAACCCTGATTTCAAGCAGCGTTTGCAGAGTCATCTCGACTGGAATCAAGACTGGAAAGTTCCCATGTACGAAGACGAACTGCGTTGGACTCCTTATTTGGTAGGCGGTCTGTTACCGGCATTCGGTCTGTATCCTCAACACAAGCCTTTGCACGCCCTACCCTTGGCCCTGACTTCCTATCTTTTTGCCGATTTCTGCATTCACCGGCTCAAGATAGCTACCACCATACAACGTCCCAACGAAAAGTTGCAACATCTGTTTAATTCCTTCCCATCGCAACACACATCTATGGCCTTTGTAGCTGCTACACTGATACATTTGGAATACGGACATTACAGCCCATGGATTTCTATCGGCTGCTATGGCGTGGCCTCCTATGTCGGATATACACGCATAGCCCAGAATTACCATTGGACTTCCGATGTGTTGGTGGGAGCCGCCATAGGTACTTTCTGCACGCATCTGGTGTATTTTGCCTACGAAGCTTTGGCCGACGGGCTTACCCGTAATAAACAGCAAAGGCTCAACATGTTGCCCTCTTTCGATGGCCAGCATGCGAGCCTAAGCCTAAATTATCAATTCTAAGATTTTTCTCAGAAGCCGTTTACAGATTTACTTGCGGTTAGTAAATATCAACTTGCCGTCTTGCATATCCACCCACACCTTTTGCGACTGTTCAACGCTACCCGACAGAATGGCGCGGCTCAAATCGTTAAGCAACAGCCTTTGGATAACACGCTTCACAGGACGGGCACCATACTCGGGCTGATAAGATTGCGTGGTCAGGTAATCGACGGCAGCATCGCTCAGTTCCAGATCTACTGCATTGGCCTGCAGTCTCTTCTTCAGCATATTCACTTGCAGCAAAACAATCTGCCTTATCTGGTCGCGTTGCAGCGGGCTGAACATAATCAGTTCGTCCACACGGTTCAAGAATTCAGGACGGATGGTCTTTTTGAGCAAGTCGAATACCTGATTTCGAGTCTTTTCCATCACAGCATCCTGATTGGCCGGTGTCATATGCTCGAAATTCTCACGGATGATTTCCGAACCCATATTGGAGGTCATGATGATAATGGTATTCTTGAAGTTTACCACACGGCCCTTATTATCGGTCAGACGGCCATCGTCGAGAACCTGAAGCAGGATATTGAACACATCGGGGTGCGCTTTCTCGATTTC
>CAYRHC010000298.1:0-1517 GCA_964423935.1 uncultured Bacteroidales bacterium
CGGCTACGCCCACTTTAACTACAGCAAGGGTGTCGGTGCCTATCAAGACAATGGCGCTCTCAAGAGCGATGCGCAGGTTTTCTACATCACACCCGACAACGCCAAAACCATCAGCGGCACTGTTGACGGCATAGCCTGCACAGGTTTTCAAGCTTTGATAAACGCCCGCCAGAAGGGCAAAGGCAGCAACCCGCTGTGTTTCCGCATTATCGGCTGTATCAAGGCCGATGACATGGACGCTTTCGGCAGCAGTGCCCAAGGCTTGCAGGTAAAAGGCAAGAGCGGCTACAAGGAAGTGAACATCACCATCGAAGGCATTGGCAACGATGCCTGTTTCAAGGGTTTCGGCTTTCTGATACGCAACTGCGAAAGTCTGGAAATTCGCAACCTTGGCCTGCTCGACTTCATGGACGACGGCATTTCCATCGACACCGACAACCGCCATTGCTGGATACATCATATCGACTTTTTCTACGGACAGAAAGGCAGCGCTTCCGACCAAGTGAAGGGCGACGGTTCGCTCGACTGCAAGGGCGATTCGCAATACTTGACCTTTGCCTACAATCATTTTTGGGACAGCGGCAAATCGTCGATGTGCGGCATGAAGAGCGAGAGCGGCGAGAACTTCATTTCTTACCATCACAATTGGTTCGACCACAGCGACAGCCGTCATCCGCGCGTACGCACCATGAGCGTGCATGTGTGGAACAACTATTACGACGGTGTGGCAGGCTATGCCGTGGGAGCCACCATGGGTGCCAACGTGTTTGTCGAGGCCAACTGCTTCCGCGATGTGAACAAGCCCATGCTTATATCCCTGCAGGGCAGCGACATCAGCAGCGGCGGCAAGGGTACGTTCTCGAGTGAAGCCGGAGGTATAATCAAGGCTTACGGCAATCTGTTCAGCGAGCAGTCGTCCGATTTCAAGTTCGTGCCGCACAGCCAGTCGGCCACACAGTTCGACGCCTATCTGGCCCAGACGCGCGACGAGCAAGTACCGGAAACCTACAAGACCCTGTCGGGCGGCAACGTCTACAACAATTTCGATACCGACAACAGCAGAATCTACGCTTACAGCCCGCTGGCAGCCGAAGAGGTGGCCACCTATGTAACGGGATACTACGGAGCCGGACGCCTACAGCACGGCGACTTGCAGTATAGCTTCAGCAACAGCACAGACGACCATTCCACCACCATCATCACAGCTTTGAAAACGGCCGTCGAAGGTTACAGCAGCCAAGTGCTGGGGCTGGTCGGTGAGTCCAATTTCAAGGATGCACCAACAGAGCTGCCCGTCGTCGGCCGGTCCAAGGACCAGGCCGACGACGGGCAGTGCTTCGACTTGCAAGGCCGACCCATCGGTGAGGCTCGCAAGGGTGAGATTTATCTGCAAGGTGGCCGCAAGTTCCTGCAACGCTAGCGGGAACCTGGCCAAGCGCATTACTTCAGTTCAAAACTGAGCGTCTGCAAATCCTTGTCAGCAGAGCTACTGCCGTAATACAGCGTATATTTGCCGG
>CAYRHC010000299.1:0-1504 GCA_964423935.1 uncultured Bacteroidales bacterium
GTCTTGTTCTACCAAAATATAGTCGAGCGACGATTCTTTGTCGGCCACTATCTTCATCTTGGCAGAGAATAAGGTGGGTACATAATGGACATCACAGGGCAGATTCACTTCGAGCACATCGTAATCGGATATTTCTATCTCTTTACTGGCGCGGTTGCGGTCGTCTTCGTCGGCGCGAAGCACGGGGGTGCCGGCAAACACAAGCAGTGTCAGCAAGGCTAGGAATTTCACTTGTTTCATACTAATAATATTAGAAGGTTAAAAAAAGCGCTGTTTGTGTTTGTGCAGCACTACTGCAAATCGTCAGAAAAATACGAAGCCGGATGCGGACGGCAATTGTAATTGGACGACATTACCTCGCCATAGGCACCCGCCGAACGCAAAGCTACAAAATCTCCGCGCTGCAACAAAGGCAAATCTACTTCCTTGCCGAAACAGTCGGACGACTCACAGATGGGACCGACCACATCGTACTTGGCTCTAGGCTCGCCCGCGCGCGCCGACAAGTTTTCTATCTTGTGGTAGGACTGGTAGAGCGCCGGACGTATCAGTTCGGTCATGCCCGCATCGAGGATGGCGAAAGTCTTTTCGCCGCTCTGCTTGACGTATAGCACTCTGGCAATCAGACTGCCGCACTGCCCTACCACCGAACGGCCGGGTTCCACGTGCAGGGTCTGCTCGGGACGCAGGCGCAACATACGGCGTAGTGTTGAAAAATACTCGGCGAAATCGGGCACGCAAGCCTCATCGGGATGCTGGTAATCGATGCCCAGGCCACCGCCCAGGTTCACGTGTTCGGGTATCCAATGCAAGCGTAGCAGGCGTTCCTGTATGTCGTTGACACGCGCCACCAGTCCAGCAAAATTGTTCATCTCCGTTATCTGCGAGCCGATGTGAAAATGAATGCCGACCAGCTGGATATTGGGCAGTTGCTGCGCCCTCTCCACGATATCCTCCAAGTCTGACAGGTTGATACCGAACTTATTCTCTTTGGCACCGGTGCGGATATAATGATGCGTATCTGCCTGAACATCAGGATTGATACGCAAGGCGACACGGGCTTTTCGGGCCTTGGCGGCTGCCAGATTGTTTATCACTTCCAGCTCGGGCCAAGATTCTACGTTAAAGCAGAAGATGTCGTAATCGAGCGCCAGGTTTATTTCCCAATCGGCCTTGCCCACACCGGCAAAAACTATCTTGCCCGGTGCGAAACCGCATTGTATGGCGGCACGAATCTCGCCACCGCTCACGCAATCGGCCCCGAAACCGGCCATCTGAATATTGGACAAAATGCGCGGATTGGCATTGGCCTTGACTGCATAATGCACAAATACACGATGTTTGCGCGACTCTTCTCTAAGTTCATCCAAATTCTGCCTGAGCACATCCAAATCATAGAAATAAAAGGGCGTCTGCAGCCTCTCGAAGGCTTTTAAAGGAAACTGCGAACCCATTATTCCTGCGTGAAAAGATGATTGCTCAAGGCCTGGAGCGTGCGTTGCTT